>DASZFV010000445.1:0-4000 GCA_035939455.1 Polyangia bacterium | reverse complement strand
GCTGGCGCCTCGGTTCGCCCGGCGCGACGCCCGTGCTCGACGGGCTCGGCCGCCGCGTCGTCGGGGCGACGTTCACCGCTCTCGGCGGCATGTTCTGAGCGCGGGCGGTCGCCCGCGGCGCTTTAGGGCCGCGGCAAAGTCTGCAGGAGCCGGCCCACGATGGCGTCGAGGGCCGGCTGGTTCTCGCCGCCCTCGGGGACGATGAGGTCGGCGAACCTCTTGGACGGCTCGACGAACGCGAGGTGCATCGGGCGCACGGTCTCCGAATACTGATCGCGCACCTGCGCGAACGTGCGCCCGCGCTCCTCCATGTCTCGGCGCATGCGCCGCATGAGGCGGATGTCGGCGTCGGTGTCGACAAAGATCTTGAGGTCCATCTGCGCGCGCAGCCGTGCGTCGGCCAGCACGAGGATCCCTTCGACGACGACCACGGGCGCCGGCTCCACCCGACGCGTCTCGCGCCGGCGGGCGTGCTCCCGGTAGTCGTACTGGGGCATCTCGATGGCGCGTCCCGCGCGCAGCTCCACGAGATGCGTCTCGAGGAACTCGGTCTCGATGGCGTCCGGGTGGTCGAAGTTGATGTGCTCGCGAGCGGCGGGCGGCAGGCTCGAGCGATCCCGATAATATGCGTCGGAGTCGATCAACACGGCGGCGCGGGCCGGCAGCGCCGCGATGACGTTCTGGGCCACGGTCGTCTTGCCCGAGCCGGTGCCACCCGCGATGCCGAGCACAAACACGCTCACCGCCCCGGCAAGGCTTTCCGGCTGCGCCGCTCCTGCCTGAGGCGGCGGTGCGCGTCGCGCTCCGTCTCGCCCGGCAGGCGCATCTTGATCTCGACGGAGCTCATGAAGGCGAGGCCGCGCACGCCCAGGAGCGGCGCGCCCGGGTCGGGATGCGCGGGCGCGCGATCGACGTGCTCGAAGCTGCCCATGATGGCGACGCCCTCGGTCTCGACGGCGAGCCCGGGCGGCACGATGATCTCGATGCTGCTCATGATGGCGCGCAGGTCGATCTCGATCAGGCCCGCGGGCAAGCGCGCTTCACGGAAGTCCAGCACGGTCGAGCTCATGGTCGCGCGCACGCGCACCTGGCGCGGCACGACCCACGGTCCGCGGCGCTCGGTGCTGCTCATGATGGAGCGCAGGGTCTGGCTGGGGCGCACCTCGCCGGCGGCCACGAGCGCCGTCGCCGACGCCGGACGGCTGGGCTCGTGCGCCAGCGCCGGAAGATCATCGAGCAGCGCCGAGATGCTCTCCTGCGACTCGGAGGTGTGCGCGAGCGTCACGCGTCGCTCGAACTCCTCGACGTCGAGAGCGTCGTGCGCGAAGTGCTCTTGCAGCGCCCCGATGACGCGTGCGCGCGTTTCCTGCGCACGCGAGCGCGCGAGGCGGGTCTCACGAGACGGCGGTTCGGGTGGGGCGGGCGTCGTCAAGGTCCGCAGCATACCGCGTCGCGGGCTTGCCGCGCCCGAGACGTCGGTGTACAGGGGCCGCAGGCCCCACGATGTCCCGTGACCGCCCGCTGACGTTGCCGCATGCGCTGGCGCTCGTCGTGTCCAGCATGGTGGGCACGGGCGTCTTCACGACGGCGGGTTTCATGCTGGGCGTGGTGGGCTCGCCCAGCGTCGTGCTCGCGCTGTGGGTGCTCGCGGGCGTGCTGGCGCTCGCGGGAGCGGCCGTGTATGCCGAGCTCGGCGCCATGATGCCGCGCGCCGGCGGCGAGTACGTCTATCTGTCGCGCGCCTTCCACCCGGCGCTCGGGTTCCTCTCGGGCTTCGTCTCGCTCGTCATCGGCTTCGCCGCGCCGACGGCGGCAGGCGCGCTCGCGTTCGGGCGTTACGTGCAGACCGTGGCGCCCGCCGTCCCCGTGCGCGGCGCCGCGCTCGCGCTCGTCGCCGTGACGACGGCGCTGCACGCGCGCGAGGTGCGGCGAGCCGGAACCACGCAAGCCGTCGTCACGGGTCTCGTCGTGCTCGTCATCGTCGTCTTCGCTGTCGCCGCGCTCGCCTCGGGCCGCGCCGATTGGTCGCGCCTCGCTGCGCGGCCCGCCGTGATGCCGCCTGGCGCCGGCTCGGCGGGCGCGCTGGCGGTCGCGTTGGTCTACACGGCCTACAGTTACTTTGGGTGGAACGGCGCCGCCTACGTCGCGGGCGAGATCCGAGATCCGCACCGCACGTTGCCGCGCGCCCTCGTGGGCGGCGCCGCCCTCGTCACGGTTCTCTATGTCGCGCTCAACGCCGTCTTCCTCGCCGCCGCGCCCGCGCCCGCGCTCGCCAACCAGGTAGGGGTCGCGCACGTGGCCGCCCTCGCGCTCTTCGGGCCTCGCGGCGGCACCGTGCTCACGGCGCTCATCACGCTGGCCCTCGCGGGTTCCGTGAGCGCGCTCGCCATGACCGGACCGCGCGTCGTCCAGGCCATGGCGGACGATGGCGTCTTCTTCCGCGTCCTCGGCCGCACGAACGCCCGCGGCGCGCCGACGTACGCCGTGCTGCTGCAGGGCGCGCTCGCGGCCCTCGGCATCGCGACGGCGACCTTCGAGCCGTTGCTCGTCTACGCTGGCTTCACGCTCACCCTCAGCGCCGCCGTCACCGTCGCAGGCGCGTTCGTCCTGCGCCGCCGCGAGCCCGACGCGCCGCGCCCCCACCGCGCCCTCGCCTGGCCCTGGAGCGGCCTCGCCTTCCTCTCGCTCTCCGCCTTCATGACCGCCTTCGCCATCCGCGAGCGTCCGCTCGAGAGCCTGGCCGGCCTCGCGACGTTGCTCGCGGGCGGCGTGACCTGGGCCTTTTGGCGACGCCGTCGCGCCCAGCAATAGCCCGAGCGATCTCGCTAGCCGAGGACCCGCTCGATCGTCTCTTCGCGCGTGGCGCGCGTCGCGACGAGGGCGCCGTGCAGGGACCACTGGCCGCGCGCGCGGACGAGGTTGTGCTCGCCTCGACCGGGAAAGCGGCGCGCGTCCCACCCGAAGTAGGTCTCGAGGAGCGCGTCGGCCGCGAAGCGCGCCGCGAGCTCGAGGCTGACCCACTCGACGCCGAGGACGAGCGCGCGGCGCGTCTCGGCGTCGAGCCCGTGACCGAGGCCGTCGCGGTAGCCCTCGACGGCCGCGCGCAGGACGTCGAGATCGAGCCGCGCCTCGGGCGCGTTCTCGCCGGCGCGGTTGCACCACGAACGCCAGGCATCGCCCAGCTCGTACGCGAGCGACAGCGGCGCCAGCGTGTCGAGATCGATGAGGCAGGCGGCGCGCTCGGAGAAGGGTGGCTGGGGACCCTCGAAGAGAAGATTGCTGAACTTGAGATCGCCGTGGCAGACGCGCGGCGTGAGCGCCGGCAGCGCGGGCAGCGCCGCGGCCGCGGCCGCGATCCCGTCGGCGAGGCCGCGCACCTCGCCCGCGAGACGGTGCTGACCGTGGGTCACGGGCGCCTCGGCGAGGCGGCGCAGGTGGACCGGCGTGTCGTGGACGTTGTGCCGCAGCCCGACGAACTCGTGGCGCAGCCCGTCGAGCGCGCGGTGAAAACGCGCGATGAGCACGCTGGCCGAGCGCGCCTGCCGCGCGTCCGCGACGGCATCGAATCCGACGCCGGTCATGTGCGTGAGCATCCGCCAGACGCCGAGGCCCTCGCCTTCGATGAACAATCCCTCGGCGCGCGTGGGCACGAGGCACGGCGTCGCGACGCCAGCCTCCACGAGCCTCGCCGTGACGGCGGCGATGTTCTCGTGGATGCGCGGCGAGAAGATCGGGTTGACCTGCTGGAGAACGGCGCGCGCCTCGGCGCGCTCGAGCAGCAACGTCCGATTGATGAGCCCGCCCAGCAGCGGCGAGATGGCCGCCTCCTCCCATCCCGGGTAATGCGGCAACACGCGCTTGCGGATCAGCTCCTCGTCCTCGACTGGGGGCACCCCCAAAGAGTTCCCCGAAGGGGTGCGCGGGGGCAAGTTAGTATGCGCAAATGAGCGAGACGGACGGCAGCCTTGGCGGCAAGAGATTCGAGGGCCCCGGCGGCACG
>DASZFV010000444.1:0-11450 GCA_035939455.1 Polyangia bacterium | reverse complement strand
TGTCGCCGCCACCACCACCCGAACCGCCGCTACCCTTCATACCAGCGGCACCGGCGCCTGCGCCACCGGCGTTGCCTCCGGCGCCGCCCGCGCCACCGTTGCCGCCTGCGCCGCCGTTGCCGCCCACGCCGCCACCGGCGCCTGCGCTTGCCCCGCCGCCACCTGCGTCTGTTCTGACTCCGCCGATATCCGCGGAAGCGTCCCGCGGCGCGCCGACGTCGACGGGTGCGTCAGGCGGCGCGGCCGCGTCGGCGGGCGGTATGACCGCGTTAACGCCGCTCCCCGGGAGCACGACCGCCCACGGCGAAAAGTGCGTGACGTCCGCCGCGATGGTGCCAGCGCCCATATCGGTCTGCGACAGGTATAGCCGCCACTGACCATCCTCGAACGTCGCCACCGAGAGCGTCTCCGGATCCGTGGCGCCCAGGTCCGCTTTCTGATAGCGAAATGTGATGACGATCGGCCGCGTGAACGTCATGCCCGAGGGGCCGATCTCGAACACCGATCCCACCGAACCGACCGCTGGCGCGTCGATCTTGTGGATGCTCACGACGACGCTCGACGTCACGGCGCCGTAGGGCACAAATACGTCGATGCTCCCGTCCGACGTGGCCACGTGTCCTCCGGGGAGCCCGATCGTCGCCATGCTGAGCGTCGGGGTCGATATCGTCGCGGGCGAGCCGCCCGTCGACCGCGTCGACGTGCACCCGTAGACCGCGAAGCCCAAGAACACGGCGAGTCTTCCCACGGATTTCATCAGGTCCCCTCCCCCACCACCAACCGCATCGCTAGCCATTTCTTCCGGACCCCGCGGCGTCGCGCAACCGGGAAAGCAACGAGCGCACGCGCGTGACGACGCCGCGGCCCGCGCGCGTGGGCGCGGCGAGCTCGACCCGTCGCCAGCTCGCCGAGATCAGCTCCAGCTCGGTGGGGCTCAGGCGGGCGTCGGCGGCCGCTGCATTGGCGATCGCCTGGGCGGGCGAGCTGGCTCCGACGATCGCCGCGGTGATCCCGGGCTGCGACAGGACCCAGGCCAGGCAGACCTGCGCCAGGTCCAGACCGCGCGAGCGCGCGAGCGGCACCACACTCTGCGCGAGCGCGCGGTTGATCGTCTCGACGTTGCGCGGGTCGAAGCAAGGCGTGTCGCGGCGCCAGTCGGGTGGCGACGGCTTGCCCTCCATTTGACGGCCAGCGAGCGCGCCGTGGGCGAGCGGCGAGTAGGCGAGCACCGCGACGGTGTGATCGCGCGCCCATGGCAGAGCGTCGGCCTCGATGCGTCGCGCGAGCAGGCTGTACTCGAGCTGCGCCGCCGCGAGCGGCACGGGACCGAGCTGCGCCGAGGACTCCTCGATCTCGGCGCGGGAGAAGTTCGAGACGCCCACCGCGCGGATCTTCCCTGCGCGCGTGAGCGTCTCGAACTCAGCCATCGTCTCGGCGAGCGGCGTCTCGAGATCGCGATGATGAACCTGCACGAGGTCGAGCACATCGACGCCGAGACGACGCAGGCTCATGTCGACCTCTTGGCGGATCGACGCCGCTCGCGAATCCCGGCGCACGACGCGACGTGTGCCGTCGCGCCCGACGGACTCGAAGAGGACGCGGCCGTGCGCCCCATCCCACCGGAGGCCGACCTTCGTGAGGATCTGCAGGCGCCCGCGTCGATCCGCGATGGCTTTGGCGAGGAGCTCCTCGGATCTTCCGAAGCCATAGAGGGGCGCCGTGTCGAAGGTCGTCACGCCGGCGTCGAACGCCGCGTGGATCGCGCGCACGGCGCGCCCGTCGTCGTCGGCGAAGCTCATGCAGCCGTGCACGATGCGCGACACGGTGACCGGGCTTCGGCCGAGTGGTAGGGACTCCATGGACGCGTCCTTACCCGGCGGCGTCGGGCCGAAATTGCCTCACGGGCTCGACTGTTCGGTTGCGCGACCACAACACGGAGTGCCTGAAGAGATCGGGCACGAAGCGCGGAACGCCCGGGCGCCGCTGGACGAACCGCTTCGCCGCGCCCAGCGAGTACGCGACGAGCGCGGCCACATCCGTCGCGGCGGCATACACGAAGCCGTGATTCTTGGCGAAGTAGCGGCGGCGCGACTCGAACCAGTAGTCGGGCAGGCGCTCGGGCTCCTCGCGACGAACGGTGACGCCCGTGCTCTGCCCTGCGGCGTGCGCGACGCGGCTCGCAGGCACGTAGTAGGCCATCCACCCTGCCTCTCTCGCGCGCAAGAGGTAGTCCGTCTCCTCGAAGTAAAGGAAGTAGGACTCGTCCATGCCGCCGATGTCGTCGACGACCTGTCGTCGTAGCATCATCGAGGCTCCTGGGAACCAATCCACTTGCTCGACGCCGTCGCCCATCTCGCGGCGCACGGTGCGCTTGCGCAGCAGCTTCGTGATGGGACCAAAGCTCAGCCCCGACTCGATCTCGCTCGCGAGGCTCGGGAAACGGAACGCATAGGGCCATAGCTCGCCGTTCGCCTCCTCGATGCTGCTGCCGGCGAGGCCCGCGTCTGAGCGTCCACTGAAGAAATCGACGAGCGCGCCGACGGCGCCGGGACGGACCTCCGCGTCGGGATTCAGCAAGTAAAAAAAGTCGGGCCGGCGTGCCTGTGCGTAGGCATGAGCGAAGGCGACGTTGTTGCCGTAGGCAAAGCCGCCGTTGCGCGCGGCGGTTATCAGCGTGGCCCACTCGCCCCACCCGTTCGCGTCTATGAGACGCCGCAACTCGGGCGCGTCGCCCGACGCGTTGTCGACGACAACCGCCTGAAGATCCAGCTTCGGGGAGCGCAGGCGCTCGGCCTGCAATGCGTGCAACGATCTCGCCGTCCACGCCGCGCTTTTGTACGTCACCGTGATCGTGAGAACGTACGTCTTGTCTGCGTCTTTGGGCATCATCGTCCGACGCCGTCTCCGGCCTCCCGCGCGACGGCGATCGCGGGAACGACCGCCCGCTCGATCGCCTCGATGACCTGCGCGGCAAGGACTCTGACGTTGGGTTCGAGGACCATGCTGTCGTGGTCGCCCGGAACCTCTCGAATGTCCAGCTTTTCGATGAAGGGTCCCCATCCGTTGTCCGGGTATAGATGGTCCCGATCGCGGTTGAGCAACCGTCCGCCCGAGAGCCGGTAAACGGGCGCGAGCTTCGGCCTGAATACCGTCGCGCGCACCGCCAGCGGCCGTATCGCGTATCGCGAGAGGGCTCGATAGAACGCTGCCTCGATGACCTGGGAGTGGAAATCGTGCGTCTCTCCGGCGTGCTGAGCGCGCAGCCGCTCGCCACGCGTCTGCACGCTGCGCCTGTACGCGCGCTTCCCCTCCATCCACCGGCCGACGTGCGCGAGGCCCTCGCGCCGGAGGTTCTGCGCCTGGATCGAGAGCCGGTCCGACAGAGTGAGCGTCTCGCGGCGAAGGACGGGCGTGTCGAGGAACGCGATGAGCTGAACGGTCTCACCTTCTTCGATCAGTTGTCGCGCCATCTCGTAGGCGGTGATGCCGCCGCCCGAGAAGCCAGACAGCAAGAAAGGCCCGCGCGACTGAACGGTTCGCAGCTCCGTCAGATAGTCTCGCGCCATCTCCTCGAACGTCTCGTGGGGTTTGAGCCCGCCGAACAGCCCGCGCGCTTGCAAGCCGTAGACGGGACGCTCCGCGCCGACGATTTGAGCGAGGCGCCGCAAGTTCAGCACGTTGCCCAAGAGGCCCGCCACGACGAACAGCGGCGACTGCCTGGTGCCGGCGGGCGCGCACATCTTCACGAGGTGCAGAAGCCGCGCCGCGGCGGCCGCTTCAGGCCGCCCGTCGATGAGAGCGGCCGCCGCATTCGCGAGGCGCGGGGGGCGCGCAGCCTCCGCCGAACGAGGGCCGGCCGCGCCCGTCTGAATCGCCCGCCCGACGGAGGCGAGAGCCGTCGCGCTCATGACGAGGCTCGCGTGCGGGGACGAGGAGAGAACGCGCTCGAGCGCCGTGAGCTCGTCATCGGCGGTCACGCCCGACGCGAGAGGATCGGAGCTGATGTCCGTCCTGCTCGAGGGCTGCCAGTCGAGGGCGATGATCGCGGAGTCACGAACCGTATCGGCGAAGGCGTCGAGGAATGCGGACGCCGCGACCTCCCCAGTCTGACCGGCGGCCGCATCGAGGACGGTCGCGGTCGAGCAGAGCAAGAGGAAGTCGAGCCGATGCGCGCGAAACACTTCGGCGAGCGCGAGCGTGCCGTAGATCCTCGGCGCGAACACGCTCTCGACGCCTGCGTCCTGCTCGTCGACTAGCGATCCCTGCCGGCGCGCGCCCCCAGTGTGGATCACGCCGTCGACGACGCCAAAGCGCTCCTCCGCCTCGCGCACGACCTCCCGAAGGCGATCGACGTTCATGACCTGCGCCGCCGCCACGAGCACCTCGGCCCCGAGCTCCTCGAGCGCGCGGACGCGCCTGGCTCGCTCAGAGGTGACCTCGCTGGTGACGTTGTCAGACGCCTGCGCGCCGCGCCGGGACGACGGGTCGAGCAGCACCAGGCGGGCACGCCACCGCTTCGCCAAATGCCACGCGATCGACGGGCCCGAGCCGGCGAAGCCGTTCGTGATGAGATAGACGCCGCGATCCTTGAAGCCGGCGCGTAACGACGCCTCGAGGGCGACGGCCTCCGCGCCGAGCACGAAGCGCGAGCGTCCGCGCAGCGCGACGATCTCGGCGCGCGGCGCCGCAAGGACCTCGGCCTCGAGCGTTTCGAGCACCTCCACGGGGGCAACGCTCGCGGCGCCGGGCGCCTTCCGAAGCCACCCGGTCCTCTCGCCCGTCGGCAGGGCGATGTCGACGACGCTCGTCGTGATGCCGGACAGCTCCTTCGGCATGACGAGCGCCGGCCCCAACGCGGCTGCCTTTTCTGGGTAGCGTCCCTTCTCGCGTCCCACGCGCTGCATGCCGGTCGCGATCGTGATCAGATGGATCGAGTTCGACCTGGCCTGCTTCGCGAGTCCCTGGGCCAGGAGCAACAGGCTCGTGAACCCGAGCTCGAGGTTGCGGTGCAGAAAATTCGAGCCCCGTCGGAAGGTCTCGCGGTCGGTGACCAACCAACCGTGCAGGATCCGCGTCGGTGCGACTCCACCAGCCCACACGTCGCGCAACAACCGCTCGTAACCCTCGGAGCCCCCCTCGGGGAAGACCTGATAGTCGTCGGCGCCGCGCTTGTGGTACGTGTCGCCTTCGCGCACGGTGATGACGCGGTGGCCCTTGGCGCGCAGGCGCTCAGCGATTGCGTTCAAGACGCCCGCCTGATCCACGAACACGAGCCACGTGCGGCGCTCGGGATCGGCAGTGGCGCCGACTATGTCCTCGCGCCAGACCGCGCGCGAGAACCAGCGGCCGATCTCGGGGACCTCCGATGCGGGGCGGGCCTCGCCGACGGACGCCCGGTCGATGTGACCGTTCACGCCCAGCCGATCGCTCGCCGATTCTTCAAGCAGCGAAACGCCCGCCTCGGCGGCGACGACCTCTGCGCACTGCTTTATCGTCGGCGCCTCGAAAAGCGTCGAGAGCGGCAGATCGACACCGTACTTCTTCCGGATCTTGCTGAAAAGCCGCAGCGCGACCAGCGATTGGCCGCCGAGCTCGAAGAAGTCGTCGTGGATCCCGATCTCCCTGAGACCCAGCACCTCGCACCACATCCCGGCGAGCGCGCGCTCGAGATCGTTCGTCGGCGAGACGAACTCGGTAGCGATACTTGGCCGGGCGAAGGCGTGGCTGCTCGTGCCTTCGGCAATAGCGTCGCCGTCGGTGGGCGACGCGGCGGGGCGCGCCTGTTCGTCGACGAACGCGAGCCATTCGCGCAGATCGACTGACGAGGCGATGACGTGCCCCGACGCTCGCGCCGCCATGATGCGATCGAAGGCCTCCATTCCTTCGGCCGACGACATGCCGAGCTTCAGGGCGGCGCCGAGCTTGCTCGCGCCGAAATCGCGGCCCCCGTGGGCGCCGGCATCGGTCGCGACGGGCGCGCGTGCGTCGCTCGCGCCGACGGTGAACGTTCGCGGTACGCGTCTCATCGTGAAACCACTGATGTCCACGAGCAGGCGACCCTCGTCGTCGTAGATCGTCGCGTCGAACACGGCGAAGTCCTTGCCATCGCTCCGCCGATGGCGAACGTGGCTATGAAGACGCGGTGCAAGGGCGTCGTAGGCCGTGACGCGAGCGTAAGAGAACGGAACGTAGAAGTCCTCGTTGCAATCGAACCCTTCGATGAGCAGCTGCGCTCCGCCCGTCGCCATGTCGAGGAGCCCCGGATGAAGCGGGAAGTCGGCAAGATCGGACGCGAGCGACTCCGGCAGCGACAGGGAGATCACGGCCTCGTCGACGCCGAAGCAGACGCGCTCGACGTTCTTCCAGCGGGGTCCGAACTCCATGAACGCTTGGTCCATGAAGCCGCCCACGATCTTTTCTTTGGCCGAGCAGCGCCGAAGGAGCGCCGCGATGTCCACGCGCGGCGGCGCAGGTCGATCGACGAGCTCGACGCGGCCCGCGGCGTGCGGCTCGTTGGCCGCGTGGCTGTAGAAGGTCACGTCCGCACCGCGCGGGTTCAACGTCGACAAGCGCACGTGCAGATCCCGCGTCTCGTTCAATTTGACGACGAAGGGCGCGAAGAACGTCAGGTCGCGAATCTCGATCGTGCCCGGGCGTGCCTTGCGCGCGAACGCCGCGCGCGCGAGCTCCAGGTAACCGGTGCCTGGGATGAGAGCCTCGCCGCCTCGCACGACGTGCTCGCCGAGCATCCATTGCTTGCCGCGGCTGAAGCTCGTGACGAGCAGCGTCTCCGCGGCGCTCTCGGCGGCGACGCGTTCGATCCACGGACCAGCGTTCCTAGCCGGGGCGCCCGTCGATCGGCCCGCGAACGCCATCGCCATACCGACCTCTTGCCAGGCATTCCAACCGATCGACACCGAGAGAGCGGCGCCATCCTGCGCCTTCGCCTCGGCGAACGCGTCGAGGAACGCGTTTGCGGCGGTGTAGTCGATCTGGCCCTCGAGGCCGAGGACCGAGCTCACGGACGAGAAGACGACGAACAGGTCGAGCGACTCACGACCGAAGATTTCGTCGAGCACGAGTGCTCCCCTGGCCTTGGCGGCGATGACCCGCAAGGCCGCTTCGTGCGTCTTGAGGGAGATGAGGCCGTCGTCGAGCATGCCAGCGGCGTGAATGACGCCATGAACGCGACCGAAGCGCCGGCGCGCCGCCGCGGCCACGCGCTCCATATCGAGTCGCGACGTGACGTCACCCGCCAACGCGAGGACCTCGCCACCCGCCGCCTCGATCGCGCCGATCTTCTCGAGACGCTCCGCGACGAGGCCACCGGCCGCTCGGAGCTCCGGCCACGTCGCTCGATCGGGCAAACCCGCGCGGCCTACGAGCACGAGCTTGGCCTTCGCCGTCTTCGCGAGGTGGAGCCCGAGCTCGAGCCCGATGCCGCCGAGGCCGCCCGAGATGACGTACGTGCCACCCTGTCGAACGGGGCTGTGGTCTCGCCGCGCGGGGCCGAGCGGCATCGGCTCGAAGGTCTGCGTCCACCGCTGAAGGCCGCGCAACGCGACGACGGCGTCGCGGGATGGCGCGGCGAGCTCGTCGAAAAGGCGTGAGGCGGCGAGCTCAAGCTCTGCGGCGTCGCTGAACCGGAGGTCGACGCTGCGCGTGCTCACATTCGGAAACTCGCGCGGGATCACGCGCATGGGTCCGAGGAGCAACGCCTTGTCGGGCTCGGCCGGCCGCTCGGTCTTCCACCCATGCAAGCCGGTCGAGACGATCGACAGCCTGACTGGTCTCTCCGTCGGCCCAACCGCCTGGGCCAAAGACAAGAGCGCCGTGAAGCAGAGACGTTCGGCCTCGTCGTAGTCGCCGCCCGCGCGACGTCGACCTTTTCCGAAAATGGCATCAAGCCTTCTGCCGCGCCCGAGGTCCAGCGGCCAGAGGTAGATGATCTCCGCGGGGAAGAGCGTTCGCCGCTCGAGCTCCTCGAGGACCGCCTCGTAGTCTTCGCGTGCCTCGGGCCGGATGACGAAGTGGTCTTCCGCGACCTTCCGAAAGGTTTCGCCGCGCGTGACGCGGATGAGCGGCGTGCCGCGCACGCGGGCGCTGAGCCTGTCCGCGATGCCCGCGCCGTCGCAGAAGACGAGCCACGGCCCGCGCGGCGGCACAGTCGGCGGCACGACGCTGAGCTTCCACGCGGGCCCAAAGAACCACGCGTCGAGATCCGGGCTCTTCGCGAGCGTTCGCTTCGCCCTCGCGGGCGCCGGGGCCGCAGGCGTTCCCGCCTCGATCCAATATCTGGCCCGATCGAACGAATACGTCGGCAAGGGGACGCGGCCGCGACCCTCGCCGTGCAATCGCGCGAAATCCACGGGCGCGCCCTCGGCCCAGACGCGGCCGAGAGTCTGCAGCAAGAACGAGACGTCGTGCGCCTGCTCCTGCGGGTGACGAAGGCTCGGAACCGCGATGGGTGGCTTGGCCTGCTGACGCGCCAAGCTCGAAAGCGTCCGACCGGGACCAACCTCGACGAGCACGCGCTCGCCTCCACCACCGAGCGCGGCGACGCCCTGCGAAAAGCGCACGGGGTTGCGCAGGTGACGCACCCAGTACTTCGGATCAGTGGCCTCGGCGTCGGTGATCCACGTCCCCGTCACGTTGGAGATGAATGGAACCTTCGGGGCGGTCAAGCGAATCGTCCGGCAGAATCGCTCGAACTCGGGGAGGATCGGCTCGAGCATCCTCGAGTGGGCCGCGACTGAAATATGAACGCGCGTCGCGTTGACCTCGAGGCGCGCAAGCTTTCGCTCGAGCGCCTCGATGGCCGCGGTCGGCCCAGCGGCGACGCACAGCGAAGGAGCGTTGACGGCGGCGATCGACAGCTCATCTCCGAGGAGAGGCCCGAGCTCCGCCTCGGGCAACGACACGCTCAACATCGCGCCCGCCGACAGCGTCTCGAACAGTTTCCCGCGCACGACGACCAGCGCGATGCCGTCACACACAGAAAAGACGCCTGCGAGGCAGGCAGCGACGTACTCACCCATGCTATGACCAATGAAGGCGTCGGCCTCGATCCCCCACGCCTGTATGAGCCTGGCGACGCCATACTCCGTGGCGAACAGCGCTGGCAACGCGAGCGACGGCCGTGCGAGCTCGGCGGCCGCGGCGGCGTATCGGTCTTCTCGTGGGAACAGGAGCTCGCGCACTGCGAGCGCGTGCGCCGGTTCGAGCGTCGCCAAGCACTCGTCGAGCGCGGCCCGGTAGACGGGTTCGCCCGCATAGAGCTCGCGTCCCATCCCGGCATATTGCGCGCCGCCGCCAGGAAACATGAACGCGACCGAGCGCACGCAAAGCGGCGCATCGTGGCCCGATTTCGGACCGAGCGCGCGCAGCGCTGCGGCCGCGGCCGCGGGATCGGCTGCCACGACCGATAGGCGGTGATTGAAAGCCTTGCGCCCGGTCTGCAGCGTGAACGCGACATCGGCGAGGTTCACGTCCGGCGTCTGCTCGAGGTGAACGGCAACCTCGTCCGCCGCCCGTTCTAGGGCGGCAGGCGTCTTCGCGCTGAGCGTTAGAAGTTGGTGACGCCGCGCCGGCGCCGCAGGCTGGGGCGCGGGCGCTTCTTCGAGAACGACGTGCGCGTTGGTACCGCCCGCGCCGAGCGCCGTGATGCCGGCGCGGCGCGGCTGCCCGGCCGGCAGCGTCCAGTCGCGCAGCGTCGCGTTCACGAAGAACCGGCCCGCGTCGAAGTTGATCTCGGGGTTGGCCCGCTCGTAGTTGATGCTCGGAGGTAGCTTTTTGTGAATGAGCGCGAGCAAAGTCTTGATGAGGCTCGCCATGCCCGCGGCCTCGCCGAGATGTCCGATGTTGCCCTTGACCGAACCGATCGCGCACGTGCCGCGTGCCTCGGGGCCGCCTCCATAGCCTTGCATCAGCGCGGCGACCTCAATCGGATCACCAACCGCCGTGCCCGTCCCGTGCGCCTCGACGTACGAGATGCTGCCGGGAGAAGCGCCCGACACGGACAGCGCCTGGGCGATGGCTCCCGCCTGGCCGTCGAGACTCGGCGCGAGGTACCCCACCTTGTCCGCACCGTCATTGTTGATCGCCGAGCCGAGGATCACGCCGAGCACGTTGTCGCGATCGGCGATCGCGTCGGCGAGGCGCTTGAGCACGACACAGCCCGTACCGCTTCCGAACAGCGTACCGCGCGACCCGGCATCGAACGGACGGCAATGACCGTCGCGCGACAGGATCTCGCCTTCCTTGAAGAGGTAGCCCTTGTTCTGTGGCAGCGAGAACGTTGACGCGCCCGCGAGCGCGAGATCGCACTCCGAGCTGAGGAGGCTCTGGCAGGCGAGATGAACCGCGACGAGCGACGACGAACACGCCGTCTGTACGTTCAAGCTCGGCCCCTTCAGGTTCATCTGATACGACACGCGCGTCGCGAGAAAGTTCATGTCGTTGCCGGTGTGGCGAACGAGCCATTCACCGACGTTGCTCATGATCTCCGGGTTGGTCACGAGGTGGTGCATCATGTAGGTGTTCATGCCGCACGCGGCGAACACCCCGGTGGACGCCTCTCTCGTCTCCGGCCTGTAACCCGCGTGCTCGAGTGCGCTCCACGCCACCTCGAGAAAGAAACGGTGCTGCGGGTCCATGACGGCCGCGTCACGCGGGCTCATGCCGAAGAAGCCGGCGTCGAACATCTCCATGTCCCTCAGGACCGGCCACGCCTTCACGTAGCCCGGAACCGCGAGCGCGGCCGGCGTCTCGCCAACCGCGAACAACTCCTCGTCGGTGAAGACCTTCACCGACTCGAGGCCGGCGCAGAGGTTCTTCCAGTACTCGGAGACGTCCGCGGCACCGGGAAAGCGGCCAGCCATGCCGATGACGGCGATCCTGGAGCCGATATCCTCCGAATCGTTCGCCTTGCTCATCGGAGCTTGGCGCGGCGACATACGGGAAACCGCCCCCCTCCCAACCCAGCCCCGCTGGAACCTCGACCGTCAATAACGTCGTTCATCGAACAACCACACCACTGGTGCATCATTTCACATGCTCGGCGAGTTCAACAGCGGGTGTGCCCCATGCTCGGCGAGTTCAACGGCGGGTGTGCCCAACCTCGATCAAAATTTCGGTCTCCCGGCTCCGCCGGAGCAACCCGCGGCCGACGCGGGCGTTTGCGCGCTGTGAAGACGGGCAATCTGGTGGCGGTCGGGAGGGCGCGAGTTGACGGAGGCGGCTTTATCGGACGTTCGCTCGGGCAAAAGCGTTGTTCTCATCGCCCTCACGGGCTTCTGAGTGCCGTCAGAGTGCCGCGACTCTGCGTCTCGAGGCGTCTCGAATCGAATCGACCCGGAAGAGTATTCGATAGGAGTCATCGGGACTTACCGGCCAAGGTCGCGTCCGCTTGGGTTTGAATCTTTTTTATTGCCGGCGCAAGCCACCGGAAC
>DASZFV010000443.1:0-2882 GCA_035939455.1 Polyangia bacterium | reverse complement strand
GCACCTCGCGACCATCGGCTCGCACAGCGTAAACGGCGTCGCCGAGCTGCACACGGCGCTGCTCAAGGAGCACCTGCTCTCGGGGTTCAACGAGCTCTGGCCCGAGCGGTTCAGCAACAAGACGAACGGCGTGACGCCGCGCCGCTGGATCCTGCACGCCAACCCGCGCCTCACGCACCTCGTGACGAGCCGCATCGGATCGTCGTGGATCGACGAGCCCGATCTCTCGCGCCTCCACCAGCTGGCGCCGCTCGCCGAGGACGACAAGTTCCTGGACGCCCTTTGGCGCGTCAAGCAGCAGAACAAGTCGGACGTCGTGGCCCTCGTCGAGGCGCGCACGGGCGTGACCCTGCCGTCGGAGGCGATGTTCGTCGTGCAGGTCAAGCGCATCCACGAGTACAAGCGCCAGCTGCTGGCCTGCCTGCAGATCGTCTCGCACTACCTCGCGCTCAAACGCGACCCGGACGCGACGCACACGCCGCGCGCCTACGTCTTCGCGGGCAAGGCGGCGCCCGGTTACTTCATGGCGAAGCTGCACATCCGCCTGCTCAACGACGTCGCGTCCGTCGTCAACGCCGATCCCGCCGTGCGCGGCCGCCTCGCGATGGCCTTCGTGCCGAACTACGGCGTCTCGCTCGCGCAGACGATCATCCCCTCGGCCGACCTCTCGTTGCAGATCTCGACGGCCGGCAAGGAGGCCTCGGGCACGAGCAACATGAAGTTCGCCCTCAACGGCGCGCTGACGCTGGGCACGCTCGACGGTGCCAACGTCGAGATCCGCGAGGCGGTCGGCCACGACAACTTCTTCCTGTTCGGCATGACGGCGCCCGAAGTGGCCGCGCGCCGCGTGGGCTATCGGCCGGGCGACTCCATCGCGGCGAGCCCCGTCCTCGCGCAGGCGCTCGAGCTCATCGAATCCGGCTTCTTCAGCCTCGGCGATCGCGACCGCTACAAGCCCGTCCTCGACAACCTCAAGTGGGACGACCCGTTCATGGTGTGCGCCGACTTCGACGGCTACGTCGCGGCCGAGGCGCGCGCCGCCGCCGCCTACCTCTCGCCGCGCGATTGGTCGCGGCGCGCGCTCTTCAACATCATGGGCGCGAGCCGCTTCTCGAGCGACGCGACGATCCGCCAGTACGCCTCCGAGATCTGGGGCCTCGTCCCCGTCGAGACCGACCTGTCACTCGTGAGCGAGACGTTCTGAGCGCCGCTGATTGCTGACGAGAAGCCTTGCGCGCCGGCAGGAGGGCGCCACAATCAGCCCCACGCATGCCCATCGTCGACAGTGTTTATGAGCGCGGTGAGTTCTTCTTGCCGCTGTCCCTCAACGGCGCCGCGCCTCACCACTTCATCTTCGACACGGGCGCGGGCGTGAGCGCCATCGACGCCAAGCTCGCCGACGAGCTGGGGCTGCCCACGATCGCGCACACGGAGCTGGCGGGCACGGCGGGCATCCTCGAGGTCGACCAGGTGCGCATCGCGCGCACCATGCCGCTGTGCCGCGGCCGCGGCGTCGACGAGCTTTCCTGGTACGGCCTCACGCCCACGAAGCAGGACTTGAGCGCGTTCCACGTCCCCGTGCCGGGCGCGCGCGAGGCGGGGTTGCTCGGCAACGACTACCTCCAGAGCTTCGTCGTCCACCTGCGCTTCGGCCCGGCCCTCCTCGAGATCTCGCGGCCCACGGGATATACGCCCGCGGGCGTCGATCCTGCGCGCTACATCCCCTTCTTCCTCGACAACGCGACGATCGTGCGCGTGAGCGGCGTCCTCGACGGTTGGATGGAGGCGCCGCTGCGCTTCGACACGGGGAGCGCCACGATGACGATCGGCGGGCCCTACGTCAACATTACGACGAACATGTGGCAGGCGCTCCGCGAGCGTCACCCGGAGTACCAGGTGCACGACCAGCTCAAGGCGAACGCCATCGGCGGGGAGGTGCACTTGCAGGTGGCCCGCATCACGAGCCTCGATGTGGGCCCGCTGCACTTCGACGACGTCAGCGTCGTCGTCCAGCCGCCCATCGGTTACTTCGCGAGCGCGGACGCCGTCGGCTTCATCGCCCTCAACCTCTTCGAGCCCGGCGGCTGGGTCACGTTCGACTACCCCAACAGCCGCATTTATCTCTAGCCGCGCCGCAGATCGAGGGTCATGGGGAAGCCGCGCGCGCTCTCGACCTCGACGGGGAAGGCCGCGGGCTGCGCGCCCGGCGTGTGGCCGAAGGCGACGAAGCGCGCCAGCCGGCGGCCCTCGGCCTCGAGGGCATTGACGGGGCGGCGCTCGTGCGACAGGCCGCCCGGGTGCGCGACGTGGTACGAGCAGCCGCCCACCGAGCGCTGGTTCCAGCGATCGACGACGTCGAAGAGCAGCGGCGCGTGCACGCCGA
The DNA here is from genome assembly GCA_035939455.1 of Polyangia bacterium. GTDB lineage: Bacteria > Myxococcota_A > Polyangia > Fen-1088 > Fen-1088 > DASZFV01. Next base: position 499 of record DASZFV010000443.1, on the reverse strand, counting down.
TGCGCGGGTGCAGCGCGCTCGGCGGCTGCCAGGCTCGGAACCGCACGCCCGCGACGTACTCGCCGCTCGCGCCCGTCGGGTGGAGCGGCACGCGGCGGCCGTTGCACGCGACGACGTAGCGATCGTCCGTGTAGCCGCGCACGCGCACCTGCAAGCGCTCGAGCGACGAATCGACGTAGCGCGCCTGGCCGCCCGCCGTGGCTTCCTCGCCGAGCACGTGCCACGGCTCGATGGCCTGCCGCAGCTGGAGGTCGATGCCCGCGGCGGCCGCCTCCCCGCAGATCGGAAACCGGAACTCGTAGTGCGGCACGAACCAGGACGCCTCGAACGGGAAGCCGGCGCGCCGCAGGTCGCCGACGACGTCGCCCAGGTCCTGCCAAAGAAAGTGCGGCAGCGCGAAGCGGTCCTGGAGCGCCGTGCCCCAGCGCGCCGGACGCTCCGTGTTGGGCGTCTGCCAGAACGTCGCGACGAGCCCGCGCAGGATGAGCTGCTGGGCCAG
>DASZFV010000442.1:0-10467 GCA_035939455.1 Polyangia bacterium | reverse complement strand
CCGTCGAACTCGAGGGCGTCCGCCGTGTGCGCGCGATCGATGGGCAGACCCGTCGCGGCCAACGCACCCGAGCCCAGCGGCGATTGCCCCGCGCGCTTCGCGGCGTCGAGCAGGCGCCCGCGATCGCGCCGCAACATCTCCGCGTAGGCGAGGAGGTGGTGCCCGAGCGTCACGACCTGCGCGCGCTGCAAGTGGGTGTATCCGGGCAGCAGCGTGTCCGCGTGCTCGCGGGCGCGCCGCGCCAGCGCCAGGCGCGCGCGGTCGATGGCCGCCACGAGCTCGATGGCCGAACGCCGCGCGTAGAGACGCAGGTCGGTCGCCACCTGGTCGTTGCGGCTGCGTGCCGTGTGCAACCGGCGCGCCGGCTCGCCCACGAGCTCGATGAGCCGCGACTCGACGTTCATGTGCACGTCCTCGAGCGCCGCGTCGAGCTGGCGCTCGCCGCGCTCGAGCTCGCCGGCCACCTGGTCCAGCCCCGTCGCGATCGCTTCGGCGTCGGCCGCGCTGATGAGCCCCACAGACGCCAGCATGCGCGCGTGCGCCTGGCTGCCGCGCACGTCGTCCCGCAGCAAGCGCCGATCGAAGTCGACCGACGCGTTCAGGGCCGCCGCGGCCGGGTCCATCGCGCCGGAGAACCGCGCACCGCGTCCACCGCTCGGGCCCGGCGCCTGGCCCTTCGTCGGAACCTTCGGCTCGGACTTGGAGGACATGCGCGATTTTCTACCATCGATGGTCGATCAAGATTCGAACAAGAAGAAGTTACACGCCGAAGCGTGCGTTTCTCCGTCGACCACGCTACGATAATCCTCAGGGCGACCGTGACCGGCTGGCCCAACAAAGGAGGACAAGAACGCATGAGTAAACGCACCCACCTGAACGGTACGATTTCTCACCGCACTCCGCCCCGTTTCGGTGCCAAGGAGCCCGAACGGAGTTAGCCCTCCGGAGCCCGCGGGGCTCCTCGATTCGACAGGGTTTTCGAGCTCGTAGCACCCGAAACCGGCCCGGCGGCGAAGCTCGCGCCAAAAGGCCATAAATCGGGCGGCGCCCCGGGGCGCTAGCTCAGACCAGCCCAGTAGCGGCACCAAACCACAAACGCGCCGGAGAGGTCTCGAACCTCCCGGCGCGTTTCCTTTTTGATCGGGGACCCGCTCGCTGCCGCTCGGGGTTCCCCGGGCCCCTTTCGCTGGGCCCGCGGGAGGGGCGAAGCCCCTTCCGCGAGCGATGGCGTTAACTCGCCCGCTTGACGCGGAGGCCATTCACTTCGTCGAGGAACTTGGCCGTGGTCTCGATGCTGTTCTCCAGCGACTCGATGACCAGGTTCAGGAGGCCCTCGTTCTCGAAGCGCAGCACCTCGTAGTACCGCTGACGCTCGATCGAGTGAATGACCGCCGGCAGATAGCCGTGGCGGATCAGGATGTAGTTCATGAGGAGCCGCGCGACCTTCCCCGAGTTCTTCGTCCAGGGATAGATGTTGAGCAGCTTGAAGTGCGCCTTCGTGGCCCGCTTGATGGGGTGAAGCTCCTGGAACTCTTCGGATTTCAACCACTCGTCCAGCTTGCGCATCTTGTACGAGATCTTCTCGGGCGGCGCGATCTCGTGATAGTAGAGCCGGTGCAAGGGGTTCTCCCGTCGGTACGGGAAGGCTTTTGCGGCTGCCTCGGGCGTCAACAGGGCGTAGAGCTTGCGCACGAGCTCGATGTCGATCGGCATCGGCTTCTTCGCCGTGTTGGCGTCCCGCACGAAGTCCACCGCGAGCTTGTGATTCCGAACCTCCTCGTACATCGGGATCAGGGTGACGTCGCTGATGATGCGCGAGTCTATGGCGGCCTTGAGCTCCGAATAGGACAGCACGACGCCCTCGAGCGCGTTGTCATGGAAGATCCATGAGACATCCAGACGATCCTGGTACGTCTTACGGATGTTCGCAGGAAAGCCGTTCTGCTTTCCGCGGAGCGTCTCCATCTTGGCGTCGAGCTCGAAGAACTTGGCGTCCATCCCCATCTCCTACGTTGTTCCTTCCTTTAGGTCCCAGTCGCTGTCGGACCGACTTCGAGACTGGTCCGGCTCCGATAACCGACGAATCGTAGTCTCGTAGAACCCTGTAGTCAAGCGGGGTTACGCCATTTTTGGTCCTGACCACCGGAAGCTTGCCCGGGCGGGTCCGAGGCTGGGGCAGAGGCGAATGTTGCTCGTACGTTTCCACCGGTGAGGTGGCTCACGTGCAACTTGGACTCAACTGCCGTGCCGTCTCAGGTGACCCTGCTCGCCGAGCGTCGACGAGGTGCGCGCGAATTTGGCCAGATAGCTCCAGAATCATTTGGGATTTCCAGCGGCGCAAAACTTGACTCGGCGGGCTGCTGGGGAAAAATGGGGGACCATGGTCCGATCGACCGTCCGCGGCCGCCGTCTTGCCGCGTCATGCCACGTGGTTGACGGAATCCGCGCGTCATTTCTGGGAGGCCTGTGACCGGGGGCATCGAAATTGACCCGTTGGTTTCTCCCCGGCTGCACGAGCCGGTCCTTCTCGGATCCGTCATCGAGTGGCTGCAGCCGCGTCCCGGGGGGGCTTTTTGTGATGCGACGGTCGGTATGGGCGGGCACGCGCGCGCGATCCTCGAGCGCACGTCTCCCGATGGGCGCCTCGTCGGCATCGATCGGGATCGCGACGCGCTCGCCGAGGCCACGGTCGCGCTGCGGAGCTTCGGCGACCGGGTGACGCTCGTGCACGCGCCGTTCTCACGGGCCCGCGCCGTCCTAGAAGAGCTCGGCGTCGTGCCGGTCGACGGCTTCCTGGTCGACCTCGGCGTCTCGTCTCCCCAGCTCGACTTGCCGGAGCGCGGGTTTTCCTTTCGGTCGCACGGGCCGCTCGACATGCGGATGGACCAGAGCGAGGGGGAGACCCTGGGCGACTTCCTGCGCCGCGTGGACGAGGGCGAGCTCGAGCACATCATTCGCGAATACGGCGAGGAGCGATTCGCGCGGCGCATCGCACGCTCGATCGTGGAGGCGCGCGACCGGGCCGGTTTGGGGACGACCGCGGAGCTCGCGGCCGTCGTCGCGCGGGCCATGCCGCACCACGAGCGGCACAAGAATCCCGCGACGCGGACGTTCCAGGCGCTGCGCATCGCGCTCAATGACGAGCTCGGTCAGCTCGAGACGTTCCTGGAGGGCGTCACCGATTGCCTGAAGCCGGGCGGACGCCTCTGCGTCATCGCGTTTCATTCGCTCGAGGACCGGATCGTCAAGCGGCGGCTGCGCGCGCTCGCGGGGCGTGACGGTGGCGGACCTGCCAGGCTGCGCCTCCTGACCAAGCACGTCGTCGTCGCGGACGACGCGGAGCGCGACCGCAACCCGCGCGCGCGCTCCGCCAAGCTGCGGGCCGCGGAGAAGCTCTAGTGGCGGGGATCGATTCCGTGGTGAAGCCCGACATGGGGAGCCGACGCGGCATCGGTGTGAGCGCGTTCTTGCTGGCCGTCGTCACGGCGGGCGCGATGGCGCACGTGGGCGTGCGCATGAAGGGCATCGAGGTCGCCTACGCGCTCGGGCACGAGCGGCGCATCAACACCGAGCTCGAAGAGGAGCGGCGGCGGCTCAACATCGAGATCGGCATGCTCAAGGATCCCGTGCGCGTCGTGAGCATCGCGCGCGACAAGCTCAAGATGGGTCCGCCGGCGCCGACGGACATCGTGCACCTCGTGCGCGGGCAGATCTTGGGCGCGCGGCAGCCGGCAGAGGCGACGGCGCCCGCGAAGCGGCCCGAGCACGCAACGGCGCCGAAGCCGCGCGCGCGCGAGGCGAACGCGGCGCCGACCGCCGAAACGCCGGCGGAGTCCCCGGCCGCGAACGAGGACCGGGCTGACGAGTCGCCGGCGGCCGCCGCGGTACCGCCTGCCGGCGGACCCGCGCCCGAGGGAGACGAATGACCTTCCCGGGGCGATGGACGCGCGTCCGCATCATCGCGTCGGGCGTCGTGCTGGGCGCGCTGTTCGCCGCCGTCGGCAAGCGGGCCTTCAACTTGCAAGTGCGCGAAGCGGAGAGGCTGCGCACCATGGCCGAGGAACAATACCTTCGAGAGGTCGAGCTGCCGCCGCGGCGCGGGCGCATCCTCGACCGCAACGGCGCCGAGCTCGCGTCGACGGCCGACGTCGATTCCATATATTGCAACCCGCGGCGGCTGTCCAACCCGGCGGACGCCGCGCGGCGGCTCGGGCTCGTGCTGGGCATGGACCGGCGCGAGCTCGAGAAGAAGCTCCAGCAGCGGCGCTTCTTCGCGTGGGTCAAGCGCAAGGTCACGCCCGACGAGGCGGCGGCCGTCAAGGCGCTCGCGCTGCCCGGCGTGGCGTTCGTGCGCGAGCCGCGGCGCTTTTATCCGAACCGCTCGCTCGCGGCGACGGTGATGGGCCTGGCCGGCTCGGACGGGCGCGGCCTCGACGGCGTCGAGCTCGCGCTCGACAAGCAGCTGTCGGGGACGACCTCGTCCGTCGTCGGCATCCGCGACGCGCTCGGGCGCGACCTCGTCGTCGAGGGCATGCCCGACGTCCCCACGGGCGCGGGCAGCGACGTCGTGCTCACGATCGACCGATACCTGACGTTCGTCGCGGAGCGCGCCATCGCCGACGGGCAAGCCCGCACGCACGCCAAGGACGTCATCGCGGTCGTCATGAACCCGGCCACGGGCGAGCTGCTCGCGATGGCGTCGGTGCCGACGTTCAACCCCAACGACCCCGGCGAGGCGAGCGGCGCGCGCGACCGCGCCATCGCCGACGCCTACGAGCCGGGCTCGACGATGAAGACGTTCACGATCGCGTCGGCGCTCGACGCGGGCGTCGTGCGCGCGGGTGACCGGTTCGACTGCCTGATGGGCAAGATGATGGTCGGCAAGTACTCCATCCACGACACGCACCCGCGCGGCGTGCTCACCGTGGCCGAGGTCTTCAAGTACTCGAGCAACATCGGCGCGACCAAGATCGCGCGGCGGCTCGGGCGCGAGGGGCTCGCGGACGCGCTCGAGCGCTTCGGCTTCGGACGGGCGACGGGCGTGGGGCTGCCGGGCGAGCGGGCCGGCGTCATCCGGCCCGTCGACAAGTGGGGCGACATCGGCTTCGCGAACGTGGCCTTCGGCCAGGGGCTCACGGTGACGCCGCTGCAGATGGTGACCGGCGTGAGCGCCATCGCCGCGGGCGGCGTCTACCACGCGCCGCGCCTCGTCTCGCGCGTCGTGCAGCCCGACGGCTCGGTCGAGGTCCCCGTCGCGCTCGAGACGGCGGCCATGCCCGATCACCGCGTGATGTCCGAGGCCGCGGCGCGCACGATGCTCGACATCATGCGCGGCGTGACCGAGGACGGCGGCACCGCCAAGCAGGCGGCCATCGACGGGTACGTCGTGGGCGGCAAGACGGGCACGGCGCAAAAGGTCTCCAACGGGCACTACGACCCCAACAAGTGGGTGTCGTCGTTCGTGGGCATCGTCCCCATCGAGGCGCCGCGGCTCGCCGTCATCGTGGTCGTCGACGAGCCGCAAGGAGGGCACCTCGGCGGCGCCGTCGCCGCGCCCATCTTCAAGGAGATCGGCGAGCAGGCGCTTCGCTACCTGCACGTGCCGCCGACGGTCGAACCGGCGGCGACGGCAGCCAAGGCGGGCAAGACCCCGCGCGGGACGTCCACGGCCGAGGGCGAAGACGCGCCGGCGGCGGAAGGGCCGCCCACCGAGCTGCCGGTCTACGCCGACGCGGACGGCCCGGGCGACGACCCGGCGCTCGCCGAGCAGTGGAACGCCGTGGCCGGCGCCGAGGGTGGGCGGGAGCTCGCCGCGCCGGAGGCGACGTCCATCCCCAACTTCGCGGGCATGACCGTGGGCGAGGCGATCCACGCCGCGCACGGGAGCGGCGTCGAGCTGGCCTTCGACGACGCCACCGGCACCGCCTCGGGCATCGTGCTCGCGCAGACGCCGAGCCCGGGACCGTCGTCGCGCGGCGCGCTCTGCCGCGTGGCGCTCGGGCGCCGCGAATGAGCTTCGCGCTTTCGGAGCTGCTCCGCGGCGTGGAGGGCGCGGCCGCGTCGCGCGCCGGCGACGTCACCGTCAACGAGGTGCGCGACGATTCGCGCCTCGTACGGCCGGGCGACCTGTTCGTGGCCGTCCCGGGCGAGGCGCAGGACGGCCGGAGCTTCGTGGCGGACGCGGCGGCGCGCGGGGCCACCGTCGTCGTCACGGAGGGCGCGGCGCCCAGCGGGTTCCCGGGCGTCGTCGTCACGGTGCCGCGCGCGCGGTCGGCGCTGGGCGTCATCGCGGCGAACCGCTTCGGCGCGGCCGACGCGCTGTCGCTGCTGGCCGTCACGGGCACGAACGGCAAGACGACGACGACGTATCTCGTCGAGAGCATGCTGCGCGCGGCGGGGCGCGCCGCGGGCGTCATCGGCACGGTGAGCTACCGCCTGTCGTCGGCGGGGGGCGCGCCAGCGATCGCGCGGCCCGCGCCGCTGACGACGCCGGGCGCGCTCGTGCTGCACGGGCTGCTCGCGGAGATGCGCGACGCCGGCGCGACGGACGTCGTCCTCGAGGCGTCTTCGCACGCGCTCGCGCAGGGGCGCCTCGACGGGTGCCGGTTCCGCGTGGGCGCGCTCACGAACCTCACGCAAGATCACCTCGACTTTCACGGCACGATGGCGGCCTACTTCGAAGCGAAGGCGATCCTGTTCGAGCGTTTGCTCGAACCGGCCCGCGGCGTGGGCGTCATGCTCGTCGACAGAGAGGAAGGCGTGCGCATGCGCGCCCGTTGCAAGGGGCCGACGCTGGGCGTGGCGCGCGGTCCGGGCGCGGCGGGTGCCGACGTCGTGGCCGGGCCGGCCGTCATGGACGCGCAAGGGATTCGCGTGAGGCTCGAGACGCCGAAGGGCCCCGTGCAGGTCGCGTCGCCGCTCGTGGGCGATTTCAACGTCGAGAATCTCGCGCTCGCCGTGGGCGTGGGCATCGCGGCCGAGCTGCCCGTCGCGGCCATCGAGGCCGGCCTCGCGCGTTTGCCGGGCGTGCCGGGTCGACTCGAACGCGTGGCGAACGAGCGCGACGTGCTGTGCGTCGTCGACTACGCGCACACGCCCGACGCGCTCGAGCGTGCCATCGCCGCCGTGCGTCCGCTCGCCCGCGGCCGGCTGGTCGTCGTCTTTGGGTGTGGCGGCGATCGCGACCGGGGCAAGCGCCCGCTCATGGGGAGGGTCGCGGCCAGCGGCGCCGACCTCGCCATCGTGACGTCGGACAACCCGCGCGGCGAGGATCCCGACGCGATCATCGACATGATCATCCCCGGCCTCGAGAGCGGAGGGGCCCGCCCCATCTCGGCGGCGGAGGCCGAGGGATGGAGCAGTCGTCCGCGCGGCGGCGGAGGGCGCTCGTATTGCCGGGAGCCGAACCGGCGCGCCGCGATCCGGCTCGCCACGGCCGTGGCCAGGCCCGGCGATGTCGTGCTCATCGCCGGCAAAGGACACGAGGACTACCAGATCGTGGGCGCGACGAAGAGTCACTTCGACGATCGCGAGGAAGCGGCGGCGGCCTTCGCGCGCGCCGGGCGGGCTCGACAAGGTCGAGGGGACGTCGCATGAGGGCGCCGGCGCCGCACACATTCGAGCTCGCTATAAAAGCCATGCGCGGGACGTTGCTGCGCGCGGGGACGCGCGGCGGTGCGTTCGCGGGCATCGCGTACGACAGCCGCACGACGGCCGCGGGGCAGCTCTTCTTCGCGTTGCCGGGCGAGCGCGTCGACGGTTTCGCGTTCGCGGCGCAAGCCGCGGCAGCCGGCGCCATGGGCGTCGTCGTCGCGCGCGCGCGCGGCGTGCCGCCCGGTTGCGACGGCCTCACCGTGATCGGCGTCGACGATCCGCGCCTCGCCATGGGCGACCTCGCGCGCGCCGTGCGCGCGTCCTTTCGAGGCCAGGTCGTGGGCATCACGGGCTCGATGGGCAAGACGACGACCAAGGAGCTCGCGGCGGCGGCCCTGCGCACGCTCGGCGACGTGCTGCGCACGCCAGGCAGCCTCAACACGGAGATCGGGTTGCCGGTCACCGTGCTCTCGGCGAGCGGCAGAGAGGCGGCGTGGGTCCTGGAGATGGCCATGCGCGGGCGCGGTGAGATCGCTTACCTCGCCGACATCGCGCGGCCGAACGTGGGGGTCATCACGAACGTCTCGGGTGCGCACCTCGAGCGCCTCGGCTCGATCGAGGAGATCGCGCGCGCCAAGGGCGAGCTCTTCGCGGGCCTCGCTCACGACGGCGTCGCCATCTTGCCCGCCGACGACCCGCTCATCGCGGCCGAGGTCGAGCGGGTGGCGCCCGAGCGGCGGATCACGTTCGAGGGCGCCGCGCGGGCGCGCCTGCCCGTCGACGTCCGCCTGCTCGAGGTGCTCCCCGCGGGCGTCGCCGGCTCGGTCGTGCGTTACGCGGTGCGAGGGACGCCCGTCGTCGTGCGCCTGCCGCTCGGCGGCGCCCACAACGCGCGCAACGGCGCGGCCGCGCTGGCCGTGGCGCTGGCCGTGGGCGCGCCCACCGTCGAGGCGGCGCGCGCGCTCGAGACGCTCGAGCTGCCACCGCACCGCTCGGCCATCGTGCCCGCGGCAGGCCGCGTCGTGCTCGACGATTGTTACAACGCCAACCCGGACGCGATGCGCGCGGCGCTCGCGTCGGTCGTCGCGTCGGCGGGCCCGGCGCGCGCGTTCGCGATCCTGGGCGACATGCTGGAGCTCGGGCCCGCCGCCGAGGAGCTGCACGCCGCCGTCGGTCGTGACGCGGGCGCGCGCCTCGCGGGTCTCGTCGCCGTGGGTGCGCACGCCGAGACCGTGGTCGCCGGCGCCCGCGCCGCGGGGCTCGCGGCCGCGCGCGCCGTCGCGGCGGCCTCGCCCGAGGAGGCGGCCGCGCGCGTCGCGGCCTGGACGTCGCCAGGCGACTGGGTGCTCGTCAAGGCGTCCCGTGGCATGAAGCTCGAGCGGGCGGTCGCGGCGCTCGTGGCGGCCCTGCAGCCCGACGCTCCCGATTCGCGACATTCGCCCCCTTTCCCCCATTCCCCGAGCGCGGGGCGCGGCTAGCGGCCCGGAGGATCCATGCTCTTTCACCTCTTCCACGCCCTGCGCGACACCGTCCCCGGCGCCAACGTCTTCCGGTACGTCTCGACGCGCATCGGCCTCGCGACGCTGACGTCGCTGCTCATCACGTTCGTCGTCGCGCCGTGGTTCATCCGCCGCGCGCGCGAGCGCCAGCTCGGCGAGGTCATCCGCGACGACGGCCCCGCGGGCCACGCCTCGAAGCGCGGCACGCCCACGATGGGAGGCGCCCTCATCATCCTGGCGCTCGTTGCCGCCACGGTGCTCTGGTGCGACCTTCGCAGCACGCTCGTGTGGCTGGCGCTCCTCGTGACCGTCGGCTACGGCGCCATCGGCTTTCTCGACGACTACATCAAGATCGTCAAGAAGAACAAGAGGGGTCTGCCCGCGCGCGTCAAGCTCCTCGGCCAGCTCGTCATCGGCGTCGTCGCCGTGGCCTGGCTGTATTCGGGCGACGCGCTCGCGCCCGACGTTCGCCTGCGGCTCGCGCTTCCGCTCGTGAACTTCCACCATTCGGCGCTCGCGCTGCCGTTTGGGGCCTACGTGGCCTTCGCCGTCTTCGTGCTCATGGCCGAGTCGAACGCCGTCAACCTCACCGACGGCCTCGACGGCCTCGCGATCGGCCCCGTCATCATTTGCTCGTTCACGCTGCTGCTGCTCGCGTACAGCGCCGGCACGACGCTGCGCAGCTTCAACATCGCCGAGTACCTCGGCATGCCACACGTCGCGGGCGCGGGCGAGCTCGCGGTCTTCTGCGGCGCCATGGGAGGCGCCGGCATCGGGTTCTTGTGGTTCAACACACACCCGGCCCAGGTCTTCATGGGCGACGTGGGCGCGCTGGCGCTCGGCGGCGCCATCGGCTTCGTGGGCCTCGCCACGAAGACGGAGCTCTCACTCCCCGTCATCGGCGGCGTTTTCGTGGCCGAGGCCGTGAGCGACATCGTCCAGGTCGTGTACTACAAGCGCACGAAGAAGCGCGTCTTCCTCATGGCGCCGATCCATCATCACTTCGAGAAGCTTGGTTGGCCCGAGTCGCGCATCGTGGTGCGTTTCTGGATTGTCTCGTTCGCCTGCGCGATCCTGGGCCTCATCGTCACTCTCAAGGTTCGTTGATCCAGGTCCCATGGCGCAGGTTCGATGACGGTGGAGCTCGCCGGAAAACGCGTTCTGGTCGTCGGTCTCGGGCGATCCGGGACCGCGGTGGCGATCCTCTGCGCCGCGCGCGGCGCGTTCGTGACCGTGACCGACAAACGCGCGGCCGACGTGCTCTCCCCCGCGCTCGCCGAGCTCCCGCGCAACATCGACGTCGAGATCGGCGGGCACCGGGCCGGGAGCTTCCTGGCGGCCGACCTCATCGTGCTGTCGCCTGGCGTTCCCGAGA
>DASZFV010000441.1:0-4406 GCA_035939455.1 Polyangia bacterium | reverse complement strand
GGCGCCGCCGTCGTTGCCGCCGCGCGGACGGCGCTCGTCGGGGGCGCGCTGCGACGCGCGCTCGAGCCCGGCCCCGGACGCGTCGCGGGCACGCCGCTCGACGCCGGGACGTTGATCGAGGACGTGCTCGGCGACGTCCTGGGGGCGTGGCACGCCCTCGACGTGCGGCCCGTGAGCTTCCACTGCCCGTGCTCGCGCGAGCGGGCGGGCGCCTCGCTCGCGCTGCTGGGCGCGCCCGAGCTCGCGACGATGATCCTCGAAGATGGCCGGGCCGAGGTCATCTGCAACTTCTGCCGCGCCCGTCACGAATTCACGGAGGCCGAGCTCGAGCTCATTCGCCGCGAGCTGCAGGGCACCGTCGGTCCGCCGAGCTGACGTCGCGTTCAGCGCGAGGCGGTCGCTGACTTCGCGGCGCCGATCGACAGCTGGTCGAAGATGTCGCCCTCGGCGCAGTGGATGTCGTCGCGACCGGGCGCCCTGAGCCCGGGCCCGCCCACTCATCCGCACTGGCCGCGCTGACGCAAGAAATGATCGGCGAGCACGAGCGCCATCATGGCCTCGACAATGGGTACGGCCCGCGGCAGCACGCAAGGGTCGTGGCGACCGCGCGCCTTGATCGTCGTGTCCTTGCCGTCGACATCGACCGTCTCCTGCTCGCGTAGGATCGTGGCCGTCGGCTTGAAGGCCACGCGCAAGACGATGTCCTCGCCGTTCGAGATGCCGCCCTGCACACCGCCCGAGCGGTTCGTGCGCGTACGCACGCGCCCGCCCGCGGGCGGGGGCCCACCGGCGACGGGCCCACCGGCGCCGGGCTCGAAATAGAAGGGATCGTTGTGCTGGCTGCCGAGGAGGCGCGTGCCGGCGAAGCCGCTGCCGATCTCGAAGCCCTTCGCCGCCGGCAAGGAGAGCATCGCCTTCGCGAGGTCGGCCTCCAGTCGATCGAATACGGGCTCGCCCCAGCCGGCGGGCACGCCGCGCGCGACCGCCTCGACGACGCCGCCGAGCGAGTCGCCCGCCTTCCGCGCGCCGTCGATGAGCGCGATCATCTCCGCCGCCACGGTGGCGTCGGGGCAGCGCACGATGTTGGCGTCGACGTCGGCGGTCGTGACGCTCGCCGCGTCGACGGCGGCCTCGACCTCCTGAACGCGGCGCACCCACGCGACGATCTGCACGTCGCCCGCGAGCGCGAGCGCCGTGCGCGCGAGCACGCCGGCCGCGACACGGCCCACGGTCTCGCGCGCGCTGGAGCGCCCGCCGCCCTCCCAGGCGCGGACGCCGAACTTCGCTTGGTACGTGAAGTCGGCGTGCGAAGGCCTGAACTTCGTGCGCATCTCGTCATAGTCGCCGCCGCGCTGGTCCTCGTTGCGCACCATGAGCGCGATGGGCGTGCCGAGCGTGAGCCCGTCGTGGACGCCCGACAGGATCTCGACGCGGTCGGCCTCGCGCCGCTGCGTCGTGATGGCGCTCTGCCCGGGCCGACGGCGATCGAGCTCGCGCTGGATCTCGTCGGCGGCGACGGGCAGGCGGGGCGGACACCCGTCGACGACGACGCCCACGGCCGGACCGTGTGACTCGCCGAAGGTCGTGACTCGAAAGAGCGATCCGAAGGTGTTCCCGGCCATGGTGTCGTCGCCGGCACGCTCAGCGGCCCGGCAACACCTCGATCATGCCGTGGTGGACGGTCTCGCCCGCGAGCATGGCGACGCGGCCCGCGCCCTCCTCGAGCTGCAGGTAGAGATCGCCCGCGGCGCGGTAGCGCCACAGCATGAGGCTGCCGCTCGAGCGCTCGGGCACGCGCCCCTCGAGCCCGATCGTAGCGCGCGTCGCGAGCCGCTGCACGTACGTGAGGTCGTGGTACGCGATGGCGGCCGGCGGCGGGACCGACATCTCGAGATCCCGGATCTCGCGCAGCACGAGCAGGCGCTCTCCCGTCTCGGCGTGGGGCGGCTCGATCCAGAGCACGGCCTCGCCATCCACGGCGCGCGCGAGCTGCCAGCTCTCGGCGCCCGTTCCATAAGAGACGATACCCTCGATGACGTAGTCGCGCCCAGCATAGCTCACGACGTCGTGAACCTGAATTCTCATGCTCATGGAATGTGGGGCCAACCTTGACACAAAAGCAGCGCTGCGATTATACGGTTCGCCATCCCCAGGACCAACGAGTAAACTGCCGCGCGCTACGGGCATCGACACTCCGCACCGCACACCTGCACGGCACACTGGAACGTACGTGAAGCTCGACGTCATTCGCGTCATGGACGACGAGGGCCGGGTCGTCCACCCGAACCGCGAACCCAAGCTCACGAGCGACGAGCTGCGTAAGCTCTTCCGAACGATCGTGCAGATCCGCATCCTCGACGAGCGCATGCTGCGCCTGCAGCGTCAGGGGCGCTTGGGCTTCTACCTGTCCTCGATCGGCGAGGAGGCGACGCACATCGGCGCCGCGCACGCGCTCCGCCCCACCGATTGGCTCTACCCCGCCTATCGCGAGGTCGGCGCGGCGCTCTACCGCGGCTACGACCTGTGCACCTTCATGTGCCAGATGTTCGGCAACGCCCTCGACCCGGTGAAGGGCCGCCAGATGCCCGTCCACCACTCGGTGAGGCGCCTCAACTTCGTCTCCATCAGCTCGCCCGTCGCCACGCAGATCCCCCACGCCGTCGGCACGGCCTGGGCCGCCAAGCTCTCGGGCAAGGATGACGTCGCGCTGGCCTTCTTCGGCGAGGGCGCCACCTCGACGCCCATCTTCCACACGAGCCTCAACCTCGCGGGCGTCATGAAGGCGCCGGCGATCTTCTTGTGCCGGAACAACGGCTGGGCGATCTCGGTCCCGCGCTCGGTGCAAACGGCGGCGCCGACCTTCGCGCAGAAAGCCATCGCCTACGGCATGCCGGGCGTGCTCGTCGACGGCAACGACATCCTCGCCGTGATCGACGTCGTCGCCGAGGCCGCGGCGCGCGGGCGGCGCGGCGAGGGGCCCACGCTCATCGAGGCGCGCACTTACCGACGGGGCGCGCACAGCTCGTCCGACGATCCGTCGGTGTATCGCGAGCCCGCCGAGCCGAAGGAGTGGGAGCGCCGCGACCCGCTCGACCGCCTGCGCAAGTACATGCTCGCGCGCGGCGACGTCACGGCGGAGCTCGAGCAACACATGCGCGCCGAGATCAACCAGGAGATCAGCGACGCCCTCGCCTTCGCCGAGCGCCAGGACCCGAAGCCCCCGCTGCGCACGATGTTCGAGGACGTCACCGCCCACATGGACTGGCGCCTGCGCGAAGAGGCCGCCGAGCTCGAGGCCGAGATCGCCAAGCACGGCCCCAAGGCGCCTCCGCACGGTTAGGGTCGAGAACGAGGCATCAGGCGACGCCGATGCCGACATACGCGCCGCGCCCGATCGTGAGCTCACCGTCGCCCAGCGTCGCGCGCACGCGCGTGCGGATTTTTGGCGCAGCATCAGCGCATGGTGGCGCGGCGACGTAGATCGAAACCGATGGCGTTCTCACGTACACTGCCTCGCCCGATGTCGCTTCGTTCATGGGCCTTGTGTGCGCTCGTCACCTTGGCGGGTTGCGCCACGAGCGCGGACTCGACGGAGCCTGCGCTCAAGACCAAGAGGCACCACGCGCGGCCGGCCGCGCAGATCGAAGACGCCGGCACGGCGGCGGCGTCCGAGAGCGCGACGGCGCCGCCGATCCCGGACGCCTCCACGGACGACGCTAAAGAGCCAGTCGTCGCCGCGTCGCCGCGCGAGCCTTTCGGCGACGTCGGCTTCAAGGAGGTCAACCAGAAGGACTGGCTCGCGGCCTTGCGCGAGAAGATCGCGCAGCAAGAAAAGGTTCCGCCCACGGACCTGCGCGTGTCGCCGGCTCTTTTGCGCGCGGCGTACGTGCGCTCCCCGCCCGTCGTACCGACGAAGGCGGGCCGACGCCCGGCGCCGAGGCGCCACACCATCGTCGTGGTCGACAACCAGGGCCGCCGCCTCGCCACGTTCCGCGCCGTCGCCGCGCGGCGCGGCGACGAGCCGCCCAAAGGCCTGCGGTTCCTGTCGGAGGAGCGCCTCGTCTACGAGGTCGTCGAGCCTCCGCCCGAGGCGACGCCGCCGGGCGGCAAACCCGCGCCGCGCAAACCTCCGCCCCGGCTTGCCGCGCGCGCCAAGAAGGCCAAGCCGGCGCCGACTCCCGCGCGCGCCGCCCTGCCGCCGTGGCCCCCCGCGCGCACGTTCGTCATCCAGCCCCTCGCGCCCCGCGCGCGCCCCACCAAGTGCGTGGGCGTTCACTTCACGTTCACGCGCGAGCACGATCACCTCGCGTTCCTCTCCGGCTCGCCGGAGTCAGGCTTCGTGGCCGTCGACGGCGCGCAGCTCTATCCGCGGCGCGGTCGCACCGTCGTGGCGAGCGCGCCCGCCT
>DASZFV010000440.1:0-3522 GCA_035939455.1 Polyangia bacterium | reverse complement strand
GCGGTCGCCATCGAGGACGCGACGCCCGGCGTCCTCGCCGCGCGGGCGGCCGGGGCGCGCGTTATCGGCGTGCTCGCGGGGAACTTCAGCGGTTACGATCTGTCGGTCGCCGACGTCGTCGTCGACACGCTCGACGAGATTACGGACGAGCTCCTCGCGAGGCTCGTGGGATGAAGGTCGACCCACGCGCGATCTCGCCTGACGCGGCCTATTTTTGGATGACGGCCACGATCGTCCCGCGTCCCATCGCGTGGGTCTCGACGCTCAACGAGGACGGCAGCGCGAACCTGGCGCCGTTCTCCTTCTTCACCGGCGCGAGCTCCAACCCGCCCACCCTCATCATCTGCGTGAGCCGGAAGACCAAGATCGAGGTCGGACAGAAAAAGGACACGTGGGCCAACATCGAGCGAACCGGGGAGTACGTCATCCACGTCGTGCCGGAAGCGCTCGCGCAGAGCATGAACGCGACGTCGAAGGAGTATCCGCGCGGGACGGACGAGCTCGAGGTCGTGGGGCTCGCCAAGGCGCCGTCCGAGCGCGTCGGGCCGCCGCGCGTCGCCGAGGCGCCCGTCGCCATGGAGTGCCGCCTGCTCCGCATCGTCGAGGTCGGCACCGGCGCCGGGACGGCCATCATCATCGGCGAGATCCTCCTGTGGCACGTGCGCGACGATCTGCTCGTCGGGGGGCGCATGGACTTCGGGCGGCTCGACGCCGTGGGGCGCCTGGGCGGCGCCGTCTACGCGCGCACGCGCGACCGCTTCGACATGCCACGGCCGAAATAGGGCCGCCGCGCCCGCGTGGTAAAATGGCGGCAAGGTGTTCGAGCGCCTTCCAGCCGATGTGACTCTCTACGAGGTGGGCCCGCGCGACGGGTTGCAGAACGAGTCTCGCCTCATCCCCACGGACGACAAGGTGCGGTTCATCGACGCCCTCTCGGGGACGGGGTTGCGCGCCATCGAGATCACGAGCTTCGTCAACCCGAAGTGGATTCCGCAGCTCGCGGACGCGGCCGAGGTCGCGCGGCGCGTCGCGCGGAGGCCCGGGATCGTCTATTCGGCGCTCGTGCCCAACCGGCAGGGGCTCGACTCGGCCATGGCGGCGGGCATGAAGGAGATCGCCGTCTTCATGTCGGCCTCCGAGACCCACAACAAGAAGAACGTCAACAAGACCATCGCGGCGACGCTCGCCGCGTTCGAGGAGACCGTGCCGCCCGCGCTCGCCGCCGGCCTGCGCGTGCGCGCCTACGTCTCGACCGTCTACGGCTGTCCCTACGAGGGCGCCGTCGACCCCGCGAAGGCGGTCGAGCTCTGCCGCGCGCTGCGCGCGCTCGGGTGCTATCAGGTGTCTCTCGGTGACACGATCGGCGTGGGCACGCCCCGCCAGGTGCGCGACGTGCTCGCGCGCGTGCTGGCCGAGATCCCCGCGCCCGAGGTGGCCGTGCACTTCCACGACACGCGCGGCACGGCGCTCGCGAATATCCTCGTCGCTGTCGAGATGGGCATCACGACGGTCGACGCCGCGCTCGGGGGCCTCGGCGGCTGTCCGTACGCGCCGGGCGCGTCGGGCAACGTCGCCACGGAGGACGTCGTGTACATGCTCGAGGGCATGGGCGTGCGCACGGGCGTCGACCTCGACAAGCTCGTCGATTGCTCGCGCATGGCCTCGACGCTCGTCGGGCACGAGATGCCCTCGAAGTTCTATCGCGCCGCCGTGGGCGCCCGTGCGAGAGTCTCCGGCTGATGATGGACGAAGCGGCTCCTCCCGTGCTGAGCGAGGTGCGCGGCGGCGTCGCGACGATCACGCTCAACCGGCCGCGCGCCGCCAACGCGCTTTCGCGCGAGCTCGTGGGCGGGTTGGGGCAGGCCTTCAGTCGGGCGCGCGCGGACGATGGCGTGCGCGCAGTCGTCCTCACGGGCGCGGGCGGCAAGGCCTTCTGCGCGGGCGCCGACCTGAAAGAGCGCCGCGCCATGACGCTCGACGAGACGCGGTCGTTTCTGCGCTCCCTCAACGCCGTCGTGGACGCCGTCGCGGCCTTCCCGCGCCCCGTGATCGCGGCCCTCAACGGCGCGGCCTTCGGGGGCGGGCTCGAGCTCGCGCTCGCGTGCGACTTCCGCCTGGCGGCCGACACGGCCGAGCTCGGGCTCGTCGAGACGCGCCTCGGCATCATCCCGGGCGCAGGCGGCACGCAGCGGCTCGCGCGCATCGCCGGCCTCGCGGTCGCCAAGGAGCTCATCCTGACGGGCTGCCGCGTCGGCGCCGCGCGGGCCCGGGAGCTCGGCGTCGTCTCGGAGGTCGTGCCAGCCGCGGCGCTCACGGCGGCCGCGGCGCGCCTCGCGGCGGAGCTCGCGGGCGCGGGGCCGCTGGCCGTCACGCAGGCCAAGCGCGCCATCGACGGCGGCTTCGATCTCCCCTTGCCCGAGGCGCTCGCGCACGAGCGCGCGTGCTACGAGATCGTGCTCGAGAGCGCCGATCGCGACGAGGGCCTCTCGGCCTTCGCCGAAAAGCGCCCGCCCCAATTCACCGGAAAATGATCATCGGTCGCTAGCGCGGGACCGCAAGGAGCCGATATCGATGTCACGCAGCGACGAGCTCAAGGCGCTCGCGGAGAAGATCCGCAAGGGCGGCGCGCCCAAGTACCACCAGGCGAACGCCGCGGCGGGCAAGCTATTCTGCCGCGAACGCATCGCGCTCCTGTGTGACGACGGCGCCAGGGACTTCGTCGAGGACGGCCTGTTCGCGAACGCGGGCGCGCCCGAGTTGCCCGCAGACGGCGTCGTGACGGGCGTCGGTCGCGTGCACGGCCGCCCCGTGGCCATCATGGCCAACGACTCGACGGTGAAGGCCGGCTCGTGGGGCGCGCGCACGGTCGAGAAGATCGTACGCATTCAGGAGACGGCCGGCCGGCTGCGCATCCCGCTCTTCTATCTCGTCGACTCGGCTGGCGCGCGCATCACCGATCAGATCGACATGTTCCCGGGGCGCCGCCACGCCGGCCGCATCTTCAACAACCAGGTCAAGCTCTCGGGCGCCGTGCCGCAGATCTGCCTGCTGTTCGGGCCGTCGGCCGCGGGGGGCGCGTACATCCCGGCCTTCTGCGACGTTGTCTTCATGGTCGAGAAGAACGCCTCGATGTACCTCGGCTCGCCGCGCATGGCCGAGATGGTGATCGGCGAGAAGGTCACGCTCGAGGAGATGGGTGGCGCGCGCATGCACTGCGAGATCTCGGGCTGCGGCGACCTGCTCGCCCGGGACGAGCGGGCGTGCCTGGCGGCCGCGCGCGACTACTTCGCCTACCTCCCCCAGCGCGCCGGCGAGCTGCCGCCGGCCGCGGCCGCGCGCCCGCCGCGCGCCGACGCCAAGCGCATCGACGACGTGCTGCCCGCGAACCAGAACCAGGCCTTCGACATCGCCGCCGTCATCGACGCGCTCGTCGACGAGGGCAGCTTCTTCGAGCTCAAGAAGCTCTTCGCGCGCGAGCTCGTGACGGGCTTCGCGCGCCTCGACGGCCGCGTCGTGGGCATC
>DASZFV010000439.1:0-3652 GCA_035939455.1 Polyangia bacterium | reverse complement strand
TGGCCGCTTTACGAATGGCGCCGAGGGCTCGCCTTCCGTAACCTACCGCGCCACACAACCACATGACCGAAACCACAGATCCCGAGACCCAACCAGACCATCCGGTCGGCCCCCATCCGGGCATCGAGCAGCTCCGCCGGGCCCTGCGCGAGGTGGAGAGCCGCGACCTCGACCCGCTCACGGCGCCGTGGAGCGAGATCGAGCCGGGGGTTGCCAAGTTGCTGGGAGGCCCGTTCTCGCCCGACAGGCAGGAACACGCCGCCCTCGCCTTCCTCGTGGCCGCGGCCTTCGGCGAGCGGATCTGTCGCGACCTCGGAGGCTTTTGGTTCCCGAACCGCGCGACGCCTGACGGAGCGGCCGTGGGGTTCGCCGAGGCCTCGGTGATGCTCTCTCCGCTCGAGGTCGTCCTGCAGGCGCTCGCGCGCTCGCGGCTGACGCTGCTCGACGACGTCGCGAAGGATCTGCGGGTGACCATCGAGAGAGCGCGCGACGCGGCGGCGCTGGACCTCGGCGCCCCGCGGCTCGGCCCGGCAGACTACCGGCGCATGTTCGACCCCGGCTTCGTCCAGCTCGCGTGCCTCGACCTCGGCAAAGTGCGCGCCGCGCTCGCGCGCACGCCGCCCGAGGCCGCGCGCGAGGTCGAGGAGGCCCTCGACCGCCTGCCGCCCACCGTGCCCGCAAACGTGCGGGCGTCGATCCGCGATCAGATCGCGGGCGCGCTGCGCCAGCTCCCCGCCGACGGCCCGCTCTCGTCGCGCGCGCGCGTGGCCTCACCCCTCGTCGAGCTGCTCGCGCTGCTCGAGGGCGCCACCGAGACGACGCGCTTCGCGCCCGCCGAGCTCTGGCAGCACGTGCTCCTTCCGCTCTTGCACATCGGGCCCGCCGAGACCTTCCCGCCGCTCGACGAGGACGAACGAGCCGCGCTGCGCGAAGGCGCCGATCCCCTCGTGATCTACGTCGACACGGTCCCCTTCCGCACGCCCTCGGAGGACGAGGACGGCCTGCTGGGCGTCTTCCCGCCCGACGCGCTGGGCGTCATCGATCCTTGCTTCTCGGGCCTGCCGACGGTGCGCACGCTCGTCGTGCCCGCGGCGCCGCTCGCGGCCCTCGCGGCCGGCTTCGATCGGACCGCCCAGCGCGCCTCGGTCGAAAAGTTCACGCGGAAGGCCGTCGGCGAGGCGCAGGCAGCGGGCGAGGCCGCGCCGAGCGGCGAATCGGCGCTGCTGCCGATCGCCCTCGAGCTGCTCGACGAGCTCTCGCGTGTCCTGGGCGCCGTCGCCGAGGCGCCCGCGGGTGAGCGCGTGCTGTGCATCCGGCGCGCGCCCGAGGCCGAAGCCGCCTCGGACGGGGCGCTCCAAGAGCTGCGACGCGCCATGCAGGGCTCGCGCATCATCCTCGTCTGACTCATCATCTGACGGATCGGCAATGGCGTCGCCCCACGACATCAAGACAAACGTCGCCAAGCGGCGCACGTTCGCGATCATCTCGCACCCCGACGCCGGCAAGACGACGCTCACGGAGAAGCTGCTGCTCTACGGCGGCGCGCTTCACCTCGCGGGCCAGGTCAAGGGCAAGAAGGGCGCGCGCGCCGTCACCAGCGACTGGATGGAGATCGAGCGGCAGCGCGGCATCTCTGTCACGAGCAGCGTGCTGCAGTTCGAGTACGCCGGCCGGCACATGAACCTCCTCGACACGCCCGGCCACAACGACTTCAGCGAGGACACCTACCGCACGCTCGCGGCGGCCGACACGGCCGTCATGCTCATCGACAGCGTCAAGGGCGTCGAGCCGCAGACCATCAAGCTGTTCGCGGTCTGCCGCATGCGCGGCATCCCCATCGTAACCTTCGTCAACAAGCTCGACCGCGCCGGCCGACCGCCCCTCGAGCTGCTCGACGAGATCGAGCGCATCCTGGGCATCCCGTGCACGCCTATGAACTGGCCCGTGGGCTCGGGCTCGACCTTCGTGGGCGTCTACGATCGCGAGCGCGCCGCCGTGCTGCGCTTCGAGCGCGCCGAGGCCGGGTCGACGCGCGCGCCCATGTCGACGGCCGCCCCAGACGATCCCGAGCTCCGCGCGGCGCTCGGCGAGCGCGGATACGCCGAGTTTCACGAGGAGCTGGCGCTGCTCGAGGGCGCGGGGCACGGCTTCGACCACGACCGGTTTCTCGCGGGGCAGCTGTCGCCCGTGTTCTTCGGCAGCGCCATGACCAACTTCGGCATCGAGCCGTTCCTCGACAAGTTCGTCGAGCTCGCGCCGCCGCCGCGCGCGCGGCCGACGTCGACCGGCATGATCGAGCCGAACGCCGACTCGTTCTCGGCCTTCGTCTTCAAGATTCAGGCGAACATGGATCCGCGCCACCGCGACCGCATCGCCTTCGTGCGCGTATGCTCCGGGCGCTTCGCGCGGGGCATGGAGGTCGAGCACGTGCGCACGGGCAAGCCGCTCACGATGGCGCGCACGGTGACCTTCCTGGGCCAAGAGCGCACGACCGTCGAGGAGGGCTTCGCGGGCGACATCCTCGGCGTGTGGGACGGCGGCAACCTGCGCATCGGCGACACGCTCGTCACGGGTCCGCGCTTCGAGTTCGAGGGCGTGCCGCGCTTCTCGCCCGAGCACTTCGTGCAAGCCGTCCTCAAGGATCCGCTCAAGCGCAAGCAGCTCAAGACGGGGCTCGACCAGCTCTCCGAAGAAGGCGCCGTGCAGCTCTTCTTCGACCGGCACCGCCTGCAGCGCGATCCGATCCTGGGCGCCGTGGGCGTGTTGCAGTTCGAGATCATCCAGCACCGGCTGCTGACGGAGTACGGCGTCACCGTGGCGCTGTCGCCGCTGCCCTACCGCTACGCGCGCTGGGTCGAGGGCGAGCCCTTCGAGCCCAACAAGTTCGAGCGCTCGGGCCACACGACGTGCGTGCTCGATATCGAGAACCGCCCCCTCATCCTATTCGACAGCGACTGGGCGCTGCGGCAGGCCCTCACCGACAATCCGCACCTTAAGTTCGTGGCGGCCGTTCAGCCGGGCCGCGGCAACCCGCGCGTCGCCGCCTGATCACGGCGCTCCGATCAAGGCGCTTCGCCGCGACGGAAGCGGAAGGGGTCGCTGACGACGATGTTCTTCAGCAGCGCCTTGAGCCCCCATCCCTGCCCCGCCCAGCTCGCGCGGACCTGGTTCAGGTACGGGTCGTCGGCCGCCGTGAGCGAGCGCGACAGCGCGTAGGTCATCATCTTCTTGCTCGCGCAGTCCGTGAGCTGCTGGGCGCGCGGTCCCGTCGAGAGGATCGCCGCCAACTGGCCGAGCGACGAGAAGGTCTCGCCCGAGGGGAGCATGCCCGACGCGTCGATGGGCGTGGGGCTCGTGGGCGCGTACTTCGTACGGTAGGCGCCCACGGCGTCGAAGTTCTCGAGGCCGAGGCCGATGGGGTCGAGGAGCGCGTGACACGAGGAGCACTCCGCCGCCGCGCGATGCTGCGTCAGGCGCATGCGGACGTCCTCCTGCTGCGCGTTTGCGTCCGTGGGCAGGGCAGTGGCATCGAGCTTGGGCACCATGGCGGGCGGGTTCGGGATCGTCTGGCAGAGCAGGTTGAGGAGCACCCACTTCCCGCGCAGCGTGGGCGCCGTGCGATAGGAGTAGGAGGTGAAGGTCAGGAAGCTCC
>DASZFV010000438.1:0-1501 GCA_035939455.1 Polyangia bacterium | reverse complement strand
TTTCGAGCGCCGGCAGGATGCCTTCCGTGCGCGCGAGGAGCTGGAAGCCGGCCAGCGCCTCGTCGTCGGTCACGGAGAGGTATTCGGCCCGACCCGTCTCCTTGAGGTGCGCGTGCTCGGGGCCGACGCCTGGATAGTCGAGCCCGGCCGAGATCGAGTGCGCCTCGGAGATCTGGCCTTCGTCGTCACAAAGGACGTAGGAGCGCGCGCCGTGCAGGATCCCGACGCGCCCCTTGGCGAGCGTAGCTGCGTGGCGAGGCGTGTCGATGCCGTCACCCGCCGCCTCGACTCCGAAGAGCCGCACTGCGGCGTCTGGAATGAACGCGTGGAAGAGGCCCATGGCGTTCGAGCCGCCGCCCACGCACGCGACGCACGCGTCGGGCAGGCGGCCCTCCGCCTCCTGGATCTGGTCGCGCGCCTCACGGCCGATGACCGCCTGCAGCTCGCGCACCAGCATCGGATAGGGATGCGGGCCCGCGACGCTGCCGATGACGTAGTGGGTGGTGCGGACGTTCGTCAGCCAGTCTCGCAGCGCCTCGTTCATGGCGTCCTTGAGCGTGGCCGTGCCGTCCGTGACGGCGTGGACCTCCGCGCCCAGCACCTTCATGCGCAGCACGTTGAGCGACTGGCGCTCGACGTCGGTCGCGCCCATGTAGATCTCGCACGGCAGTCCGAAGAGCGCGCAGGCCGTGGCCGTGGCGACGCCGTGCTGCCCGGCGCCCGTCTCGGCGATGATGCGCGTCTTGCCCATGCGGCGCGCGAGCAGCACCTGGCCCAGGCAGTTGTTGATCTTGTGCGCGCCCGTGTGACAGAGATCCTCGCGCTTGAGGTAGATGCGCACGTCGCGGCCGATCTCTCCCGACAGGCGCGCGCCGAAGCTGAGCGGCGTCGGCCGGCCCACGTACTCCGTGAGGAGGCGCGTCAGGTCCTCCGAGAAGGCGGGATCGGCGCTGGCCGCCGCCCAGGCGGCCGTCAGCTCGTCGAGCGACGGGATCAGGATCTCGGAGACGTAGCGGCCGCCGAACTCGCCGAAGCGGCCGGGACGTGGGGCGACGGGGGAGGCGCTCATGGTGCCGCGGACTATAGCTCGCGCGAGGCGGCGCGCGCCGCCTCGATGAAGCGGCGGAGGCGCGTCGCGTCCTTGCGCCCGGGGGCGCTCTCGACGCCGCTCGCGACGTCGACGCCGTCGGGGCGCACGGCGGCGATGCCCGCGGCGACGTTGTCGGGCGTGAGGCCGCCCGCGAGTAGGAAGGGGCGGCGGCCGTGCCGCGCGATCAGGGGCCAAGGGGCCTGCGCGCCGCTGCCCCCGTAGGCGGTTGTGAATGCGTCGTAGAGCCACAAGCCCGGCTCCCACGCCGGCTCGGCGGAAAACGTCTTCTCGTCCCAAACGCGCACGGCTCGTATGAGGACGCTCTTTCCCAGGCCTTCGAAGGCGGTGGCCAGTTCGTCCCCGTGCAGCTGCGCCCGGTCGAGGCCCAGCGTGGCCACGCGCGCGGCGACG
>DASZFV010000437.1:0-3581 GCA_035939455.1 Polyangia bacterium | reverse complement strand
GGCGGCCGCGCCGTCGGTGGCTTCGCCGCCACCCGGCTCGGGCGACGTCTCGGGGCGCGACGAGAGCCTCCTCGGCGGCGCAGACACGCCCCAGCACCTCAGCGACTACGTCGCGCCCGACAACCCGCTCCAGATCGGCGGGCAGCTCTACCTGCGCGCCCAGTCGAGCGGCAAGCAGGGCCCCGACGCTTGGTCGCTCACGGCCCCGAGCCTCCTCGACGTCTACCTCGACGCGCGGCCGAACCCGCGCGTGCGCGCCTTCGTCCTCGGCCGCATGAGCTTCGATCCGACGGCGCCGCCCGGCACCGGGTCGTCGAGCCTGCTCGCGGGCGGCAGCGGCGGCGCGTTCGCGGGCACCTCGGCCACCGGCTTCACGACCTTCACGACGGCGCGCGGTCCCACCTCCATCCTCGACCAGATGTGGATCCGCTTCGACGTCCTGAACCGCGTCTACGTCACGGCCGGCAAGCAGCACGTGCGCTGGGGCACGGGGCGCTTCTGGCAGCCGACCGACTACCTGCACCCCATCAAGCGCAACCCGCTCGACGTCTTCGACGCGCGTCCCGGCACGACCATGCTCAAGCTCCACGTGCCGTGGGAGGCGCAAGGGTGGAACTTCTACGGCTTCGGCATCTTCGAGGATCCCAACCAGGCCACGAGCACGCTGCGCCAGATCTCGGGCGCCGCGCGCGCCGAGCTCATCGTGCTCGGCGCCGAGGTCGGCCTCGACGCGCTCGTCAAGGACGGCCAGAAGCCCCGCTACGGCATCGACGTGTCGACCGGCATCTGGGAGCTCGACGTCTACGCCGACGTCGGCATCCGCTACGGTCAGGACTTCTGCGCCGTCCACCCCGCGGGCGCGGGCGCCGTGGGCGGGGGCACCTGTCCGGCCATGGGCCCGGCGTCGACGGACCCGCAGGTCATGGCCCAGGCGGCGATGTTCGACGTCGCGCCCCTCACCGGCGTCAAGGTGCAGGCCGTGGGCGGCATCAACTGGTCGCACAAGTACAACGACAACGACATGTTCACATTGGGCGGCGAGTACTTCTACAACCAGCCCGGCTATTCGGACGCGGCCATCTACCCCGGCCTGCTCATCAACAGCAACTACACGCCCATCCTGAACTTCTTCTATACGGGGCGGCACTACGCGGCGCTGTTCGCGTCGTTCCCCGCGCCCTACTCGTGGAACCTCACGACCTTCACGCTTTCCACGCTGGCGAACCTCACCGATCAGTCGTTCATTTCGCGCGTCGACTACTCGTTCACGCTGCTGACGCACCTGACGCTCGAAGCGTTCGCGGGCGTGCACTACGGCCACTCGGGCGGCGAGTTTCGCCTCGGCTTCGACATCGCCGGCTTCCACAACGATCCGGCCCTCGTGGACCTGGGCCTGGCGCTGCGCCTGAAGATTTGAGCGCGCGACCGGCGCGTTGGCGCCGGCTTCTTCACGTCGGCGTTCTCAGGCCGGTTTCTTCGGCCGCGGGATCTTGTACTGGTCGAGGCGCGCGACGAACGTGCGCCGCGGGATGCCGAGCCTCTTCGCGGCGCGGCTCTGGTTGCCCGCGCACGCCGCGAGCGCGTCGATGATGCGCTGGCGCTCGTCGGGCGCGTCGGCGGCCGCGACCGGGCGGCTCGCCTCGACCCGCGGAAGGCCGGGGTTCGTCGTCGGGGCGCCAAGCTTCTCCATCGGCAGGTGCTCGGTGTCGAGCAGCGGGCCCGCGCACAGCAGCACGGCGCGCTCCATGACGTTCTTGAGCTCGCGGATGTTGCCCGGCCAGGAATACGCCGCGAGGAGGCCCATGACCTCAGGCGGGATGCGGGGCTCGGCACGCCCGAGCTCGCGGCAGATCTGCTGCACGAAGGTCTGGGCGAGCCGTGGGATCTCGCCGACGCGCGCGCGCAGCGGCGGGATCGTGAGCGTGATGCCGTTGAGCCGGAAGAACAGATCGGCCCGGAACGTGCCGCGTTCGACCTCGGCCTCGAGGTTGCGGTTGGTCGCCGCGAGGAAGCGCACGTCTATCTTGCGCGGCTTGACGCTGCCGAGGCGCGCCACCTCGCGCGTTTCGAGGACGCGCAGCAGCTTGGCCTGCGTCTGCAGCGGCAGCTCGCCCACCTCGTCCATGAACAGCGTCCCGCCGTGCGCGGTCTCCATGAGGCCCGGCTTGGCCTGCACGGCGCCCGTGAAGGCGCCGCGCTCGTGGCCGAAAAGTTCGCTCTCGAGCAGCGTCTCGGAGAGCGCCGCGCAGTTCAGGCACACGTACGGCCCGCTGCGGCGCGGGGAGAGGCGGTGCACCGTCTCCGCGAGCAGCTCCTTGCCAACGCCCGTCTCGCCCATGATGAGGACGTTGATCGTGCCGGCCGCCGCGCGCTCGGCGAGCTGCTGGATGCGCAACATCGCCTGGTCGGGCGCCGCTGCGCGCACCGGCAACATGTCCTCGTCGCGCAGCGTCTCGGGGCGCAGGAGCGGCGCTCGCTTCGAACGCTGCTGGACGATCAACACGGACGAGCCGATCTGGATGGTGTCCCCCGCGGTCACGGGTACCTTCTGGCCGCGAGCGAGCGCTTGCTCCTTGATGCGCGTCCCGTTGACGCTGCCCAGGTCCTCGAGGTACATGCCGTCCCCGTCGACGCGCACGTGCAAGCGCGCGTGCGCGCGCGAGGCGAGTGGGTCGTCGACCCGCACGGCGTTGCTCTCGCCGCGGCCAATCGTGAGCGTGCCCGAGGCGGGCAGGTTGTACGTCGTGTATGTGTCCCTACCGATGACCAGCAGGAAGGCACCCACGCCGTCGGGATCCCCCGGCCCTTGGTGATGGTTGCCGACGACCGTGGTCTGGAACTTCACGCCTGGCTCCCCGCTCGCGAGGGCGAGTATCGCCAGGCCGCCCACGCGCCGCAAGGGTGGTTGCACGACTTGTGCAAGGCTGCGCAACTTGTCCTCCTCCCCTCGGGCAATTCGCCGGCGTCCGTCCGGGCCGCGGACGACCCCGCCGAGCGGCCCGCGCTCTCGGCGGGCCAAGGGCCGCGGCCGAGGCCGAAAGGCTCGCCCTGGGTAAACGGCCCTGCTCCGGGAAATTCCTGAGAGCCTCGTGGCACACCCCTTGCTGAAAGGGTGCCCGTGCAGACCGAACAGATGGTTGAGGAGTTCGAATCGGTGCTCTACGCGCGGGCGCTGCGCCTCCTGCGCAGCCCCCAGGACGCCTGGGACCTCGTCCAGGACACCTTCGAGCACGCCCTGCGCGGGTACGCGCGCTTCCAACCGGGCACGAACCTTCGTGTGTGGCTCATGACGATCATGCACCACCTCTTCATCGACTGTTGCCGCCGGAGGGCGCGCGAGCCGAGCGCCGCCCCGCTCGAGGAGCACGAGATCCCGAGCCCGGAGCCCGTGCCGCCCCCGCCGTGGGCGGCGATCACCGATGAGGAGATCGCGACCGCGTTGGCGGGCCTCGAGAGCCCCTTTCGCGAGGTCTATCAGCTGCGGCTCATCGACCGCTGCAGCTACGAAGAGATCGCGGAGCGGCTCACGATTCCGCGCTCGACGGTGGGGACGCGCTTGCTGCGGGCGCGCCAGAAGCTCA
>DASZFV010000436.1:0-1583 GCA_035939455.1 Polyangia bacterium | reverse complement strand
GCCGTAGGCCATGTGGTTCGCGAGGTTGCCCAGACTCAGGCCAACCTCGGCAGAGTTGG
This sequence comes from Polyangia bacterium, assembly GCA_035939455.1. GTDB lineage: Bacteria > Myxococcota_A > Polyangia > Fen-1088 > Fen-1088 > DASZFV01. The sequence continues at coordinate 1,524 of DASZFV010000436.1, read as the reverse complement.
GATCGAGGACCCGCTCCTTCGCGGCGACGGCGAGGCGCGCGTCATCAATCGCTTCCGAGAGTCGCCCCTGCTGCTCGCGCATGCAGGCGCGGCTGTTGTAGTACCAGGCCCACAACAATTCATGTCCGCTCATGCGCCGCAGAATGGTCTCGGCGTGTCGGCTCCAGATCTCGCCGACGTCGAAATGCGCTTGCGTGTACCCCGCGATGTAGACCAAGTAGGCGGCAGCCTCGGCGGCGATCTCGTCGTGGCGCGCGGCCTCCGCGATCCAGATGGCCTCCTCGAACGTGGCGGACGCGGCCGTCTGGACGAGGTCTTGAAGCTTTCCGTAGAGGAGGAGGACCTCGGCCAGGGTTGGCGCGTGGGCCAGTCGACGTGCCTCTTCGACGAGTGGAGTCACCGCCACCAGGCCGTCGACGGCCCGACCGACGCGCGACAGAGCGCGCGCGTCGACGAGCCGTGTGCGAAAAGCCTCGACGGCGGCGCGCTTGGCGGGATCGTCCGGCAGCCGCACGACGGCGCGCAGGAGCTTGAGGTCTTGGCAGCGCTCGAGCGTGCCGAGCGAGTTCGCGGCGTTGACGGCGTTCTCGACGACCTCGAGCGTCGGGGCGCGGAACAGGCGCCAGAGCGCTTTCAGATCTTCGAGCCCCTCGTCGAGGCAGGCCATCCGCAGATCCAGGATCTCGGACGACTGCTCCCCGCGCACGTGCGTCGCCTCACACACCTCGACGTAGAGCTCCGTCCAGCGTTGCGCGAAGCGATCGAGGATCGTGCTCGCCCCCGCGAAAACGGCGGCGGCGTAGGGCTTGCCCGTCGCGATGAACGCTTCGCGCATTCGCTCCTTGCCGGGTGTCGGGACGGGGTAGCCGCCAACCGGCGCCTCCCACACCCCCGCGAGCTTCGCCGCGGCGCCCGTCGCGAAGCCCTTGCGGCCCGTGCCCGCGCGGCGATCGAGCTCGGTGAGTAGATCGTTCATCGACGAGAAGCGCTCCCCGGGGTCGGCGCGCAGCCCGCGCCCCAAGACCTCGAGCACCCACGTCGGGACGCCGCGCGACGCGCGCGGGTTGTGCACCCGTCCCGCAACGACGTTGTCGGCCAGTTCCTGCAGCGAGCGGCCCGTGAACGGCCGCTGACCGTAGAGTGATTCGTAGAGTGCAACGCAGAAGCTGAACTGGTCCGACCTCGCGTCCGCGGGCTGGCCGCGAAACTGCTCGGGGGACATGTAGGCGGGCGTGCCGAGCACGGCGCCCGTCGCCGTGATCTTGTCGCGAAAGATCATCGTGGGGGACGTCGTCGCGCCAGGAGCGGCCGCTAAGCTCAAACCGGTGCTCAGCTCGATCGTGGCGTCGAGATTCGGGTCCGCAGCCTCTGTGTCTGATGTTTTGATGGCCATGCGCGCGAGGCCGAAGTCCATGACGCGCACCTGGCCGCCTGGCGCCGTGACCATGACGTTGTCTGGCTTGAAGTCGCGATGGACGAGCGCCCTCTCGTGCGCCGCCGCGAGACCTCGCCCCGCGGCGAGAA
>DASZFV010000435.1:0-6235 GCA_035939455.1 Polyangia bacterium | reverse complement strand
GACATCGACCGCGCCGAGGCCGCAAGGGATCTCGCGGCTGCCGAGAAGGAGCTCGCCGGCTGGAAGTCCGAGCTCGACGGCGCTTACCGGGCCCTCGAGATCCGCCACCAGTGGGCCCAGGCGCGCCTCGACGCCGCCGCTCGCGTCGCGCCGGACTGAGGCGCGCCCGTGACCGACCAGTTCCGCTTCTTCGTGACGTGCCCGCGCGGCACCGAGGGAGCGCTGCGGCGTGAGCTCGTCGGGATGCGCATCGGGTCGCCCAAGGGCGATCGGGGCGGCGTCTGGTTCGACGGGCCGCTGCTGATGGCCATGGGCGTTTGCCTGCGCGCGCGCACGGCCGTGCGCGTGCTGCTGCGTCTCGCCGAGTTCGAGGTCCGCGACGCGCACGGGCTCTACGCCGCCGCGCGCGCCGTCGACTGGCGCGCGTGGCTGACGGCGCGGAGCACGCTGGCCGTGGACGCCAACGTCAAGGACAACCCGGCCCTCACGCACTCGGGGTTCGCGGCGCTCAAGGTCAAGGACGCCGTCGTCGACTCGTTGCGCGACGCGCTCGGGGCGCGGCCCGACGTCGACGCGAAGCGCCCCGACGTCTCGATCGTGCTGCACGTCGCGGGCGGGCAGGGCGCGCTCTTCCTCGATCTGGCGGGCGACCCGTTGCACCGCCGCGGCTACCGCGTCGCCATGACCGAGGCGCCCCTCAAGGAGACTCTGGCCGCCGCCGTGCTCGCGCTCGGCGGGGTTGCGGTCGACCGGCCCTTCGTGGACCCCATGGCGGGCGGCGGCACGCTCGCCATCGAGCACGCGCTCGCGGCGCGCGGCCTGCCGCCCGGTCTGCGGCGGCGTTTCGGCTTCGAGCGTTGGCCGACGCTCGATGACGCGCTGCGCGCCGCCTGGGACGAGACGCGCGCCGCGGTCGAGGCCGCCGCGATGGCGCCGCGCGCGCCGCTGCCGCCCATCGTGTGCGCCGACGTCTCGCCGGACGCGCTCGGCGCCGCGCGCCGCAACGCCTCGGCCGCGGGCGTCGACGACGATCTGACCTTCGAGCTCGCCGATGTCGCCGCGCTCGAGCGCCGCTGGGATGCGGGCACCGTGTGCACGAACCCGCCGTACGGCGAGCGCCTTCAGCCGCACGACCTCGACGCGCTCTACCGAGACCTGGGCCGCGCGCTCATGCGCCTGCCCGGATGGACCGCCGTCGTCCTGTCCGGGAGCCCGCTATTCGCGCGCGCACTGCCGCTCAGGGCCGCGATCTCGCACCGCCTCTTCAACGGGCGGATCGAGGTGCGCCTTTTGCGGTATGAGATCCCGGAAGCCAAGCCGGCCAGCGGGCCGCGGTGAACGGGTGACAGCGCCGCCATCGACCTCCACGAACGGCCCGCCGACGAGGCGCGCGCGCCTCGCGCGCCTCGGCCTGTCGACGCTGGCGGCGGCGCTGCTCTGGCTCTCGGTGCCGACGGCGAACGCCTGGCCGCTCATGTGGGTCGCGCTCGTGCCACAGCTCTACGTCGCCCTGACGTCGCGCACGGCGAAGCGCGCCTTCCTGCAGGGTTGGCTGACGGGCACGCTCGCCAACACGGCCGCCTTCTCCTGGATGGACGGCCTGCTCGAGCGCTTCGGTCACATGTCGTCGCTCCAGGCCCTGCCTGTCGTCCTGCTGCTCACGGCCTATCAGGGCCTCGAGTTCGCGCTGCTGTCCTGGGGCGTGTACCGCCTGCGCGCCCGCATGGGAACGCGCGTGCCGGTCGCCCTCGCCGCGATGCTCGTCATGGCGACCATCGAGCTCGCCATGCCGCAGATCTTTCCGTTCTACCTCGCGATCTCGCAGGCCTCGGTGCCAGCGCTCATCCAGATCGCGGACGTCACGGGGCCCATCGGCGTCACAGCGCTCCTCGTGGCGTGGAACGGCGCGCTCCTCGACGCGTCGCTCGGCGCGCGGGCCGGGCGGGGCCGCGCCGCGTTCCGCCCGCTGGCCGTCGCCGCCCTGTGCGTCGCCGCCGACCTGGCCTACGGCGCGGCGCGCCTGCATCAGGTCGCCGCCGCGCGCACGGCCGCGCCCAAGGTCAAGACGGGCCTCGTTCAGGCCAACGTCGGCATCATCGAGAAGTGGGACCCGAAGGAGTTCGCCAAGCTGCTCGACACCCACCAGCGCCTCTCGGCCGAGCTCACGCGCGCCGGCGCCGAGCTCATTGTTTGGCCCGAGTCGTCGTATCCGTACGCGCTCCCGCGCCCGTTCCTCCACGACTGGCCCGCGGGCGACCCGCGGCGCGTGCGCGTGGGCTTCGACACGCCGCTGCTCTTCGGCGCGTTGACGCGCACCGAGGGGCCGCTCCAGAGACCCGCCGACAAGTACCCCTACAATACGGCGCTCATGATGGACGCCGCCGGGAGCGTCACGGGCGTCTACGACAAGGTCTTTCTGATGATCTTTGGCGAGTACATCCCTTTCTACGACGCCATCCCCTGGTTCACCGAGGTCATCCCCGAGGCCTCGAACTTCAGCCGAGGCACGGAGCCGGGATCGTTCTCGCTGCACGTACGCGAGCGCGACTTCAAGCTGGGTCCGCTCATCTGCTACGAGGACATCCTGCCGACCTTCACCCGCCGCGTGGCCAGGCTCTCGCCGAACGCCCTCGTCAACATCACGAACGACGCCTGGTTCGGCCGCACGGCCGAGCCGCACCAGCACCTTGCGCTCTCCGTGTTCCGCGCCGTCGAGAACCGCCTCGAGCTCGTGCGCGCCGTCAACACGGGCGTCTCGGCGCACATCGACGCCGCAGGCCGCGTCCTCTCGCGCACCGACTCCGTAGAGCCGGCGCTGACGCCGGCGGCGCCGCCCGCGACGCTGCTCGTCGACCTCGCGCTGCTCGACGGCGGCGGCCTCTACCGCCACGTTGGAGATCTCTTCGCGTTTCTCTGCGCCGCCGCCCTCGCGGCGATGTTCCTCAAGCGACGGGCCGCGCCGTCCGGATTGAGTCCGTGAGCGACGCGACGGCTGGCCCCGTCGTTCGACGCGCGCCCGGCGGTCAGCGCCGCAGGAAGAAGGGGTACGAGAACTGCTGACGCGCCGCCTTGAACGGCGGAAAGTGCGCGTTCTTCCCCGCGTCGAGGACGCACTCGCCCGTGGGCGTGCCGTCGACGCTGCCACCGATGCGGATCGACTGCAGCGTGCCGTTGCTCGCGACGACGTACGTGAGCTGGGCCGTGCCGGGCTCCTTGAACTTTTCGTAGCAAGCGAACACTTGCGGCCGGATGCGCGTCATGGCGTCGACGATGGCCTCGCGCGGCAGCTCTTCGGGTAGCTTCAGATCCTGAACGTCGCCGGTTCCGTTCGCGGACGAGCCCCCGCCTTGCAGGCAGGCCTCGTCTTCGCGGCTGCCGGCGGGCAGCGCCGCGAGGCCGGCGGACGGCGGCTGCGAGGCCAGGACCTCGCCCGTGCAGCGATTGAACACGCGACCGCCCACGAGCTTGAGAGCGTAGCCGCGGCTCGGGCCGAAGGTCCACTCGACGTCGGCGGGCTGGAACAGGAACTCGGCGCACAGGAAAGGGCGCACCTTCTCGAGCCACTTCTTCGCGTCGACGAGACTGTCGAAGCCCAGCGTGCTCGTCGACACCTCAACGGCTTTCGGCAACGTCTCGGCGTCCTTCTGAGGCTCGCGCAGCGTGATGAAGCGGCGCTCCCGCGCGCGTCCGAGCGCCACGGGCTTCGTGCAGGCGATGCAGCCGGCCAGAGAGACGTGGTAGCCCTTGACGCTGGCGTCGTATTCCGAGACAGCGATGACGGCGGGATCCTCGGCCGCCGTCACGAACGTGCGCTTCGGCAGCACGCCGCGGAGGTAGGCTTGCGTCGTGCGGCAACGGGCGCGCTCGACCTCTCGCTTCTCGGCGTCGCAGCGATCGACGAAGACGCCGAGCAGCGTCGCGACGTCGCGCGTGCGGGTCGCGCCCGAGGCGAGCGCCTCGTAGGTCTTGGTCTCGCCGGCGGGCGCCTTGGTGTCGGGCGAGGCCGCAGGGATCCGGTCACCCGCGGCGCGCGCCTCGGCCGACAGCGCCGGCGAGACCACCGCGAGCGCCCACGCCACGAGGACCGCCAGGGGCCGCCTCGGGCATCTTGGGGCGATCACCATCGGCGCGCGAATATAGATCATAATAGCGCCCCCAAACAGGACCCACGCCGTTCGATGCCCAAACCCAAGTCCCAGCGCACGCCCGCGTCACGCCCCGCCCACGAAGGGGACCACGGAGGGAGCGATCACAGGAGCGATGAAACGAACGCGGCGGGTCCTGCGCTCGTCGCCGACGACGAGGAGGCGCTCGGGGAGGGCGCGCCCGATCCGGACAACCAGGTCGACGCCGACGAGGTTCTCTCGGCCGACGCCATCGAGCCGCCGGCCGCGCGCGGCGCCCTCGCGCCCGCGCGCAACCAGGTCGAGCGCTTCCTGGCCGAGGTGCGGAGCTACCCGCGCTTGTCCGACGAGGAGGAGCGGCTGCTCGGCAAGGCCGTGCGTGATCGCGGCGACCGGGCGGCTGCCCGCAAGCTCGTCGTGCACAACCTGCGCCTCGTCGTCGCCATCGCTTACCAGTACCGCCGCGCCTGGGCCAACATCCTCGATCTCTTCCAGGAGGGCAGCGTGGGCGTCATGGAGGCCGTCAAGCGCTGGGAGCCCACGCTCGGGCCGCGCTTCGGTACCTACGCAGCCTACTGGATTCGCGCCTATGTGCTGCGCTTCCTCATGACGAACTCGCGGCTCATCCACGTCGGCAACACGCGCGCGGGCCGCAAGCTCTTCTTCCGGCTGGAGAAGGAACGGCAGAAGCTGCTCGCCGGCGGCTTCGAGCCGACGCCGAAGCTCCTGGCGGCCAAGCTCGACGTCGACGAGTCGGATCTCGCCGACGTCAGCCGGGTCCTCGACTCGCGGGAGGTGTCCTTCGACCCGCGCGCCGCGGGCGGCCAGGGCGACGACGGCCTGCCGCTCGCCGAGAAGCTCGCGAGCGGCGACCGGTCGCCCGAGGCGGAGGCCGAGGGCGCCGAGCTCGCGTCCGCCGTGCGGCGCTTCGTGACGTCCTTTCAGGCGCGCCTCGAGGACGAGCGCGAGCGCGTCGTGTGGCGCGAGCACCTGGCGGCCGACGAACCCGCGCCCCTCGGGGAGCTCGGCACGCGCTTCGGTGTCTCGAAGCAGCGCATGGGCCAGATCGCCGACCGCCTCAAGAAGCGCTTCCGCGAGGAGATCGTCCGCGAGCTCGGCCCCGACGTGAAGACCGTCTGGCAGTAGTCTACGAGCCCGTTTGCGTCAGACCCAACGGGCCCACGTCGAGGCCTCCAGGCCCTCCTCGAGACCTTCGGTCGCGACCCCTAGGGCGGCGCCGTCCGCTCGACGATGAGCGTGACTTCTTCGTCCGTCGGCCGCCCGCGGTTGCCAGGGCGCACCAGGAAGCCCGCGCGCGCCGCGATCTGGCTCGCCGCCCGCACGATCTCGCCCGCCACGGCCGGGAACTCCTCCCACCACTCGTACCCGTCCGCCTCGCCCTCGTACGCCTCGGGGAACACGCACCGCACCTGCAGCCTCAAGGTGAACTCCCGCTCCTCGACATGGTCCATGGGACCTCTTACCACGCACATAAACAAACGGCCGGGCGCGAGGCCCGGCCGTTCGATGAAACGAATGTGCGTCTTTTCAGGCTGATTTACGCACGTTCGCGGCCTGCAGCCCCTTCGGTCCCTCCGTGATGTCGAACTCGACCGTTTGCCCCTCACTCAACGAGCGAAAGCCCTCCGACATGATCGCCGTGTGATGGACGAATACATCCGGACCATCGTCACGAGCAATGAACCCATACCCCTTCGCGTCGTTGAACCACTTCACCTTGCCGCTTGCCATTTACTACCCTCCTACGGACGATTGTTTCTGCCTTTTCCCCGGCCAGGCCCGGAGAAATCGCGGGCCAGAGTACGAGCCCTGCAAATTGTGTCAAGTCATCCGTGCATTCTGGCCGACCCTTTCTAGGAACCCGTCCAACACTGCAACAGGCCCTGGACGGCCGTCCCAGGGTCGGGGGCCTCGAGGACGGCGCGGATGCAGGCCACGCCAGAGGCGCCCGCCTGGAGACAGGCGGGCACGCGCGCGGCCGTGATCCCGCCGAGCGCGAGGAGCGGCACACCCACCCCCGCGGCGTCGCGCAGCGCCTCGACGCCGGTGGGCGCGCCGTAAGGGCGCTTCGACGGCGTGTCCCAGACGGG
>DASZFV010000434.1:0-6247 GCA_035939455.1 Polyangia bacterium | reverse complement strand
TTGGCACTCGTCGCCGTGATGGGTCCCCCGAGGGCGCGCACGAGGGCCCGCGCGAGCGGGTGCGGCGACTCGCGCACGGCGACGCAGCCGTCGGCGAGCAGCGCCGCGGGGACGTTCGGCAGCGCCGGCAGCGCCAAGGTGAGCGCGCCCGGCCAGTAGCGGTCGATGAGCGCGCGCGCCCGTGCAGACAGCGGCTCGCACAGGCGCTCGAGCATCTCGGGCCCGACGACGAGCACCGAGAAAGCCTTCTCGCCGCGCCCTTTGAGCTCTCGCAGGCGCGCGAGCGCGAGCTCGTCGCGCGCGTCGACGGCGAGGCCATAGAATGTCTCCGTGGGATACGCGACGATCTCGCCGCGCCGGAGGGCCACGACGGCGAGCGCGAGCTCCTCGGCCGGCGCGCGAGCCACGGTGCCGCTCTCAGCCCCTCTTGCCGAACTGCGAGGACACCTCGGCGTCGCTCTCGAGGACCTTTTTGCGCCGTCCTTCGCGTTCGGCCTCGAGCTCCTTTCCGAGCGCGGCGTCGCCGACCGCCACGATCTGCGCCGCCAGGAGGCCGGCGTTCTCGGCGCCGCCCACGGCGACCGTCGCCACGGGCATGCCGGGCGGCATCTGCACCGTCGCGAGGAGCGCGTCCATGCCCGCGAGCGGACCGTTCGCGATGGGCACGCCAATCACGGGACGCGTCGTGTGGGCCGCCACGGCGCCCGCGAGGTGGGCCGCACCGCCGGCGCCACAGATGAAAGCCTTGGCGCCGCGCCGGCTCGCGTCCTCGACGTACGCCGCCGTCTGCTCCGGCGTGCGGTGCGCGGAGAGCACGCGCACCTCGACGGCGAGCCCCAACGCCTCGAGCACCTTGGCGGCGGGCCGCATCGTCTCCAGGTCCGACTTCGAGCCCATCATGATCGCCACGTCCACCTGTTGATCGGTCATGTCATCCTCGTTTGCTCGCTTGCCCGTTGCTGTCGCTCACCGGCCACTCGGCTCTCGTGCTGCACCCACGCCCCGCATCCCGATATCGCGCCGGAAGTGCATGCCGTTGAAGCGGATGGCGGCGACAGTCGCGTAGGCGCGCGCCCGCGCCTCGTCGAACGTCTTCCCGCGCGCCGTGACGCCGAGGACGCGTCCGCCCGCCGTCACGAGGCGGCCCTCGGCGTCGCGCCGCGTGCCCGCGTGGAACGGCAGGACGTCCGGGTGGTCGTCGACGGGCGGCAAACCCGTGATGACATCGCCCGTGCGCGGCTTGCCGGGGTAGCCCGCGGACGCGAGCACGACGCAAACGGCGGCGCCCTCGTGCCAGCGCGGCGCGCCCGGCGGCAGCGCCCCGCGCGCGGCGCCTTCCAGCCACGGATAGAGGTCGTCCTCCATGCGTACGAGCACCGACTGCGTCTCCGGATCGCCAAAGCGGCAGTTCCACTCGATGACCATCGGGCCGCGATCGGGCGTCAGCATCAGACCACCATAGAGCAGCCCTCTGAAGGGCCGCCCGTCGGTCGCGAGGGCGCGCACCGTGGGCGCAAAGATCGTCTTGAGGATGCGCAGCTCGAGCGCCGCGTCGACGAGCGGCGACGGCGAGTACGTCCCCATGCCGCCCGTGTTGGGCCCGACGTCGCCGTCGCCCACGGCCTTGTGGTCCTCCGACGTCGCGAGGAGCGCGATGCGCTCGCCGTCGCAGAGCGCCATCATCGACACCTCGCGCCCCACGAGGCGCTCCTCGACGACGACGCGCGCGCCCGCCTCGCCGAACGCCCGGTCAGCCAACATGGAGCGCGCCGCGGCCCTGGCTTCCTCCTTGGAGGACGCGACGACGACACCCTTGCCCGCCGCGAGGCCATCCGCCTTGACGACGACGCCGCCAGCCTGCGCGTCGATGAACCTGAGCGCTGCGGGCAGGTCCGCGAAGCTGCCGAAGGCCGCCGTGGGCACGCCCGCGCCCGCCATAAGTGTCTTGGCGTAGGTCTTCGAGCCCTCGATCTCGGCTGCCGCCGCCGACGGACCGAAGAAGGCCATTCCGGCCGCGCGCACGGCGTCGCCCAGGCCCGCGACGAGCGCCGTCTCGGGCCCGCACACGACGAGGTCCGCCTTCTCGGCGACGGCGGCGGCCACGAGCTCGGGGACGGCCTCGACGCCGATCGGCACGCAGCGCACCTTGGGCAGGGTCGCGATGCCCGGGTTCCCCGGCGCGACGACGATGAGCTCGACGAGGCGGCTCGTCGCGAGCTTCCAGGCGAGCGCGTGCTCTCGCCCGCCCGAACCGACTAAAAGGATACGTGACCCCATCATGGACGCTGGGCTAGTGCCGGAAGTGCCGCTCGCCCGTGAGCACGAGCGCCATGCCGTGCTCATCCGCGGCGGCGATAGCCTCGTCGTCGCGCACCGAGCCGCCCGGCTGGATGACGGCGACGGCGCCCGCCTTCGCCGATTCGTCGACGCCGTCCCGGAAGGGGAAGAACGCGTCCGAGGCGACGACGGTCCCCTTGAGTGAAGCGCGCGCCTTCGACACGGCGACCCGCACCGAGTCGACGCGCGACATCTGGCCCGCGCCCACGCCCACGCTGCGGCCCCTGGCGGCGAACACGATGGCGTTCGACTTGACGTGCTTGCAGACGCGCCAGGCGAAGTCGAGGTCGGCGAGCTCCTCGGGCGTGGGCGCGCGCTTCGAGACGACCCTGGCCGCGGCCGCCGTCGAGGTCGTCGTGTCGCAGGTCTGCACGAGCAAGCCGCCCGCGACGCTGCGGTACTCGAGCGCGCCCGCCGCGTCTCCCGAGAAGTCGTACGCGAGGAGACGCAGGTTCTTCTTCGCGGCGAGGGTCTGCAACGCCTCGGGCGCGTACGATGGCGCGATGACGCACTCGAGGAAGGTTTCGCTCATCTCGCGCGCGAGCGCGGCGTCGACTTGCCGATTGACGGCGACGATGCCGCCGAAGGCCGACACCGGATCGGTCTCGCGCGCGCGGCGGTAGGCTTCGGCGACGCCCTCGGACGCGACGGCCGCGCCGCAGGGGTTGTTGTGCTTGATGATGGCGGCCGCCGGCAGCGCGAACTCGGCGCAAAGGCGCATGGCCGCGTCGAGATCGAGGATGTTGTTGTAGCTCAGCTCCTTGCCCTGCAGGACCTCGGCCTTCGCGAGCGACGGACCGCCCGCGCCGAGGCCAATCGATGCGCTCTCGAGCGCGTAGAACGCCGCCTTCTGATGCGGGTTCTCGCCGTAGCGCAGCGCGCGCGAGAGCGACGCCGACAGGTGCAGCGTCTCGGGGAAGTCGGCGAGCGGCGCCTCGGGACTCGCGAGGCGGCCAAGGTGCGACGCGATGGCGCCGTCGTACGCCGCCGTGTGCGCAAAGCCCTTCCGCGCGAGCACGTAGCGCGTGGCCGCCGAGACCTCGCCGCCGCCCTGGATCTCGGCGAGCACCTTGGCATAGTCGGCCGGGTCGACGACGACGGCGACGCGCTCGTGGTTCTTCGCCGCGGACCTGATCATGGCCGGCCCGCCGATGTCGATGTTCTCGATGACCTCCGCGAACGGCGCGCCGCGCGCCACGGCCTCGCGAAACGGGTAGAGGTTCACGACAACGAGATCGATGGGGACGAAGCCCGCCTGCTGCATCTCCTTGCGGTGCTTCTCGGTGGGCCGGCCCAGGATGCCGCCGTGCACGCGCGGGTGCAGCGTCTTGACGCGCCCGTCGAGCACCTCAGGCGCGCCCGTGAAGTCGCTCACCTCGCGCACGGGTACGCCAGCCTCGGCGAGCGCCTTGGCCGTGCCGCCCGTCGAGAGGATCTCGAGCCCCGCTGTCGAGAGGCCGCGCGCGAAGTCTACGAGCCCCGCCTTGTTCGAGACCGAGACCAGCGCCCGCGAAAGCTTCGACAGATTAGCCACGCCGACGTTTTATCATCGCCGCGCGTCCGCGTTGCGGCGAAAATGGCCTAAAGGCCCGCGCGCTTGCGGAGGTCGGCGACCTCGGCCTTCGACAGGTCGCGCCATCCGCCCATGGCGAGGCCCTCGAACGACAGGCCGCCGAAGCGCACGCGAGAGATCTTGAGCAGCGAATGCTTGATCCACTCACAGCCGCCCTTGAGGGCGCGCGGGCGCGTCTCATCGACCACCATCTCGATCCAGGTGTTCTTCTCGGTCGTCGCGATGGGCGCCACGCTCGCTGGTTTGACGGGGCGGCCCTCCCAGCGCCAGCCGCGCAGCAACCGCCCGATGTCTTCGTCCTTGACGAGGCCCTGGAGCTTGAGGTGATAGGTCATGGCGACCTGCCCGGGCTTGCCCTTGGTGATGGCCTGCGCGAGCTCGCCGTCGGTCGTGAGCAACACGACGCCCTCGGCCGGAAAGTCGAGCGGCGCGACGACCTGCAGGCCCGGCTCGGCGTCGCGCAGATACTGGGCCAGCGTGGGCCGGTCGCCCGTCTTCGTGAGCGTCGCGAGGCACGCGCGCGGCTTGAGCATGAGGCGGTAGATCGGCGTCTCCGGCATGACGCGGCGGCCGCTCACCGAGACGCGATCCTTGGGGCCCACCGTACTGCCGAGCGTGTTCACGACGACGCCGTTGACGCTCACGGCGCCCGTCGCGATCAAATGCTCCGCCTGGCGGCGCGACGAGACGCCCGCCTGCGCGAGGTAACGCTGCAACCGCACCGTCAGCTCTGGGCTTCCGGCGCGTTGGTCGCCGCAGCCTCGGCGCCCTGACCCGGGGGCGGGCCCGCGGCGCGGGCCGCCGCCATGGTCGCGCCGTCGAGCTCCCCGAGCAGCTCGTCCTCCTCGTCCTGATCGACGGGCGCGAGCTCGATGGGCGCGGGCGCGAACGGCGAGCGCTCCGGAACGGCGTCGGTCGCCGGCGCGCCCACCGGCAGCGGCGACTGCGCGTCGACGCTGGCCATCTGTTGCTCCGACAGCTCGTGGAACTCGCGTAGCGTCGGCAGCTCCGAGAGATCGCGCAGGCTGAACGTGCGCAGGAAATCCGGCGTCGTGCCGTAGAGCATGGGACGACCGACCTCCTCCTTCTTGCCGAGGATGCGCACGAACCCGCGATCGAGCAACGTCTTCAAGACGGGCCCGCAGTCGACGCCGCGGATTTCGTCGATCTCGGGGCGCGTGATGGGCTGGCGATAGGCCACGATCGCGAGCGCCTCGAGCATGGCGCGCGTGAGGCGCTGCGGCCGCCCCGCGACGAGCCTTGCGACCCACGGCCCATTGTCCGGGTGGGTGCGGAACTGCCAGCCGCCCGCGAGGCTCGCGAGCTGGATGCCCGTCTCGGCGTGGCGCTCGCGTAGCGCCTCGAGCGCCGCCGTGACCTTCTTGCCGTCTCGCTCGTTGACGAGCCGCTTGAGCTCGGACACGTTGAGCGGGCGATCCGCGGCGTAGAGCAAGCTCTCGAGGATGCTCTCGAGACGGCTCGCCGAGTCAACTGGGGGCGCGGGCAGATCCGAGAGGTCGCCCGCGGCGGCCGCGCCCGCGGCGTCGAGCGCCTCGCCTTCGAGTGCCTCGCCTTCGGGTCCGGCCTCGTCGGCGGGCGCGAAGACGTCGTCCGAAATCAGCCCGTCGTCGAGACGCGCGGACTCGGCCGCGAGCTCAGCGAGCTCGCTCTCCTCGCCCGCGCGCGTCGGGCCGTCCCAATCCGCCTCGGTCCCGAGCGCCGGCATAACGTCCTCCCCCTCCGATCTGGGCTCGGGCCCGGGCGCGCCGCTTCCGTCCTTCTTTTTTCGCTTCATTCCTCTCCTCGCTCTTTGAGCTCGGCCGCGTCTGAGTCTGGTTGTGCGCCCGCGGGCGCGGGCTCGACGAGCGTCGCTTCCGCCGCAGACTCGTCGAACCGTCCTTCGCCGTCGGTGTCGTCACCCTCTTCGAGATCTGCGTCGCCCGCCGCGTCGGGTTCCTGAGTCGACGTGACGTGCACGCGGCGCGCGAGCTCGAGATCGCTGCCCGCGACGTGCGTCACGAAGAGCGCCTCCTCGTCGTCGGCCTGCAGGACGCGCACGAGCTTGAGGCGCGCCAGCTCGAGGATCGCGAGCAGCGTCACGACGACCTGGTGACGCAGCTCGGGCTCGGGCAGCTCCAGGTCAAAGCAGCTCTCGAATCGGAACGACCCGCCACCCGTCTGCAGGCGACCGACGATCTCGCTGATGCGGTCCCCGATCGAGACGCGGTCGACGACGACGTCGTGGGTCGACAGGGGTCCCGTTTTGGCCTTTTCGAGGACGCGGCCGAAGGCCTCGATGAGCTTCCACACCGACTCGTCGGCCACGCGCGCGGCGCC
>DASZFV010000433.1:0-4220 GCA_035939455.1 Polyangia bacterium | reverse complement strand
GAGCAATGGCACGGAAGCATCGTGATGTTGAGCGACGATGATGCCGCTCCGGTTGACCGGCCGAACCTGTCCAAGGACTACCTCGCGGGCACGGCGCCCGAGGAGTGGATCCCGCTCCGGTCGCCGTCGTTCTTCGACGAGCAGCGCATCGAGCTCCAGCTCGGCGCGCGCGTGGCGTCGTTGGCGCCGGGAGAGCGCCGGCTCACGCTGGCCGATGGCCGCGAGGTGACCTGGGACGCGCTGTTGCTGGCCACCGGCGCCGCAGCCATCCGCTTCTCCGTGCCCGGCGGAGAGCTGCCCCACGTCCACACGCTGCGCTCGCTTGCAGACAGCCGGGCCATCATCGCGCGCGCAAGAGAGGCCCGCAGGGCCGTCGTCGTGGGCGCGAGCTTCATCGCGATGGAAGCCGCCGCCGCGCTGCGCGCGCGCGGCCTCGAGGTGAGCGTCGTCGCGCCCGACGCGCAGCCCCTGGCGCGCGTGCTCGGCCCCGACATCGGCTCCTTCCTGCGCGCCCTCCACGAGGAGCGCGGCGTGCGCTTCCACCTCGGCCAGACCGTGACCGCCGTCGAGACCGGCTCCGTGACGCTGTCGAGTGGCGAGCGCCTCGACGCCGAGCTGGTCGTCGTGGGTATCGGCGTCAGGCCCGAGGTCTCCCTCGCCGAGGCCGCGGGCCTGCGCCTCGACCGCGGCGTCGTCGTCGACGAGCGCCTGCAGACGAGCGCGCCAGGCGTCTTCGCCGCGGGCGACATCGCGCGCTATCCCTACGCCCCCACGGGCGAGCTCGTGCGCATCGAGCACTGGGCGGTCGCCCAGCGCATGGGACGCGTCGCGGCCCTCAACATGCTAGGGCGCCGCACGGCATTTTCGGCCGCGCCATTCTTCTGGAGCTCGCACTACGACGTCCAGCTCAATTACGTGGGCCACGCCGAGAGCTGGGACCACGCCGACGTTCACGGCGCCCTCGCGGCGCGCGACGCGACCGTCGCCTACCGTCGCGGCGGCAAGACGCTCGCCGTGGCCACCATCGGGCGCGATCGAGCCTGCCTCGACGCGGAGCTCGCGCTCGAGCGCGGCGACGAGACCGCGCTCGAGGCCTTCGGCCGCACGCGCTGAGCGGCCGCACGCGCTGAGCGCGCGCTACTTGCAGGCCGCTGGAAGGGAACCGCCCTGCGGCACGAGAGCTGAGGCGACTTGGAGGTACGTATTGCACGCGGCTACCACCGACGCGCTTTGAGCTCCCGCCCCGGCGCACGTCGCCATGTACATGCATTGGCCGGACGTACCGCCCGCTGTTTTGATCGCGTTGCAGCAGGCGTCCGCCTTCGTGCAGGCCGTGTCGCAAGTCGAGCCGGCCGTGCCGGCCGTGCCGAGGAGGCCGCCGTCGAATCCGAATCCGGCCCCGCCCGTGAACCCGGCCGCGCCGGTCGAGCCCGCGCCGCCCGTCGAGCCCGCGGTGCCGCTCGAGCCACCGCCGCCAGTCGTGCCCGCCGTACCGCTCGTGCCCGCGGTGCCGCTCCCGCCCGGGCAGATCGCCCCGAGGCAGCTGTCCAAGTTGGCGCACGTCCCGGCGAGGCACATGTTTGCCTTTGCGATGGCTTGATCAGTCGTGACGCCTGGGCAGCTCGTCATCACGCCCTTCGTGCCCGTCGACCCCCCGTTCGCGGACGAGGCGCACTGGCTCTTGCACTGGGTCACGAACCCGGGCGGAACGATCTGGGGGTTGCAGCTCGCTTCCTTGTCACAAGCCATGTTGCACGTATCGACGACGCTCCCGCTGCTGCTTGATCCGCCGCACCCCTGCGTCGTCGCGGCCAGCAGGCCGAGCCCCGCGGCCAAAACACCCAACACCGAGATAATCTTATTCGACATGCGCGTCTCTCCCTGGTTCGAGAAATTACTGGGCCGCAGAGTACCACGGCGGCGCCCGCGCGCGCCCAGCCCGCGACTTATTCCTTGACGCGATGTTCGTCGACGCGAGGCGCGCCTCAGCCGCCGGCGTTCAGCGCGACGAGCAGCTTCGTGACGCTCTGGCGGGCGTCGCCGAAGAGCATGAGGGTGTTGTCGTTGTAGACGAGCGGGTTGTCGACGCCCGCGTAGCCGGCCGCCATGCCGCGCTTGAGCATGACGACGCGCGCGGCCCGCCAGACCTCGAGCACGGGCATTCCATAAATGGGGCTACTCGGGTCGTCCTGCGCCATCGGATTCACGATGTCGTTCGCGCCGATGACGAGGACGACGTCCGTCGACGGGAAGTCGGCGTTGATCTCGTCCATCTCCTTGACGATGTCATAGGAGACGTTGGCCTCGGCGAGGAGCACGTTCATGTGGCCCGGCAGCCGGCCCGCGACCGGGTGGATCGCGTAACGGACCTTGATGCCCTTGGAGATGAGCAGCGACGAGATCTCTTTCACGGGGTGCTGCGCCTGAGCTACGGCCATGCCGTACCCGGGAACGATGATCACGCCGCGCGCCGCGAGCAGAAGCTCCGCCACCTGCTCGACGGTCGTCTCGTTGACCTTGCCTGCGGGCGCCGCCGACGCGCCCGCGGCCGGCTTGGCGCCCGCCTCGGCGCCGAAGCCGCCGAGGATGACGTTGAAGATCGACCGGTTCATGGCCTTGCACATGATGTAGCTCAGGATCGCGCCCGAGCTGCCGACGAGCGCGCCCGTGATGATGAGCAGGTCGTTCGAGAGCATGAAGCCCGCCGCGGCGGCGGCCCACCCCGAGTAGCTGTTGAGCAGCGACACGACGACCGGCATGTCGCCGCCGCCGATCGCCATGACCATGTGGACGCCCAGCAGCAGCGCGAGGAAGGTCATGGCGAGCAGCGCGGGCATGCCCGCGTTCAGGATCGAGCCGATGTCCCCGCGCGTGGGCCAGGCGTCGGGCGCGCGCAGGAAGATCACCGCGAGCGCGACGCACGTGAGCAGCGCACCGAGGTTGAGCAGGTGGCGTCCCGGCAGGAGGAGCGGCCGGCTCCTCACCTTGCCGCGCAGCTTGCCGAACGCGATGATGGAGCCGCTGAAGGTCACGGCGCCCACGAGGATGCCGACGTAGATCTCGATGAGGTGCGCGCCGCGCGCGGCCTCGACCTCGGCGCCGGGCTGCAGGTACGTCGCGATGCCGACGAGGACAGCGGCGGCGCCCACGAAGCTGTGGAGCACGGCGACGAGCTCGGGCATCGACGTCATGGCGACGCGCGACGCGAGCAGCCCTCCGATGACGCCCCCCACGCCGAGCGCGCCCGCGAGCACGCCGACGCCCGGCAGGGTCACCGCGGCCGCCGCGACCGCACCCTCGGGGAGGAGCAGCGCCACGGCCGTGCAGATCACGGCGATGACCATGCCGAGGAGGCCGTAGCGGTTCCCGCGGATGGCCGTCTCCTGCGTCGAGAGGCCGCGCAGGCTCAGGATGAAGAGCAAGCTCGCCACGAGGTACGCGAGTGCGCGGATCGTCGACGTCATCCTGGAGCGCCCCTCACCTTCGGAACATCTTGAGCATGCGCTGCGTGACGAGAAAGCCGCCCGCGACGTTGATGGACGCCACGAGCACCGCCGCGCCTCCGAGGCCGAGCGCCGCGGGGCTGGCGCCGCGCCCGAGCAAGACCACCATGCCCCCGATGAGGATGATGCCGCTGATGGCGTTGGTCACGCTCATGAGCGGCGTGTGCAGGGCGGGCGTGACGTTCCAGACGACGTGCCAGCCGATCACGCAGGCCAGCAGGAAGACAGTGAGGTGCTGCAAAAATTCCGGCGGCCCCAGGATCCCGGCCGTCGCGAGCAACGCCACGGCGAGCGCCAGGGCGACGCGCATGCCAGGGGTGGCCGTGTTGGTGGGCTGCCCGACGTGCACGGGCTTTGGCTGCTGCTTCTGCGGCGTCGCCGGGCCGCCGGCGCGCGGCGCAGGCGGCTTCGGCGGCGGCCACATGAGCGCGCCGTCCTTGAGCACGAGCACGCCGCGGTGGATCTCGTCCTCGAGGTTGAGCGCGAGGCGGTGTCCGTCGGGACAGACGTCCTTGAGCAGGTTGTAGACGACCGTGGCGTACAGGTCGCTCGCCTGGTGCGCCATGCGGCTCGGCTGATCGGTGAGCCCGATGATCGTGACGCCGAACTTCTCGACGATCTTGTCGCGCTCGGTGAGCGGGCAGTTGCCGCCCTGCTCGGCCGCCATGTCGACGATGACGGAGCCGTGCGCCATGCTGACGACCGCGCCCGACGTCA
>DASZFV010000432.1:0-2114 GCA_035939455.1 Polyangia bacterium | reverse complement strand
AGGGCATTGCTCGACAGGGCATTGCTCGACAGGGCATTGCTCGAGAGGGCATTGCTCGACAGGGCATTGCTGCTGAGACCGTTGGACGACAGGCCATTGCTCGACAGACCATTTTCCGAGGTCAGCGGATCCTCGTCATTCACGATCCCGGGGTCGGAGCTGTCCGCGCAGGCCAGGGCGCCAGTGGCAAGGGCACAGGACAGCAAGACCAATGAAGTGCGGCGCATCGTGTCTATTATCAGAGCAAGAAATGTGCGAGACGTTACTGATTCTACCGACCAAGTAATCCCCGTGGTTCACGAACAAAGGAGCGCGAGAGTCGTGGCCGCGCGAACAACAAGCTGTTGCCTCTGGAGTAACAAGCGCGGGCCCTGGGGGCGCGGGCTTCTTCAAGGGGCCAAAGCGTCGAGCCGCTCGAGGACGGCACGCGCGCCCAGCACGCGTGCGTAGACGTAGAGAGCGGCAGTGGAGGTGTCTTGCAGGATCTCCTCGCTGACCCGCAGGTCGCGCCTGACGGCGAACAGGATGCGGTGAGGGAGGCCAGCGCGCACGAGATCGACACGGCGCCACACGGCCTCCCGGCTCCAGAAGCCGAGCACCTCCAGATACACGCGCGCCACGTCGGCTCCGCGCGAGCGCTCGAAGGCGAGATCGGGCACGCACAGCCCGACGCCGGGAAGATCGAGCACGGCGGCGTCGCGCTCGACGCGCCATCCGCTGCCCAGCTTCTCGAATGCGGCGACGAAGCGCTCGAGCTCGCTCGAGTCTCTCGGCGCGGCGCCGTCCGCGGCCGGCGAAGGCGCCACTGCGCGCCCCTCGAGGTGAAAGCGCGCCGGTCGGCGCTCCGGCCCCCAGCGCACGTCGGCGTCGAGCGTCCAGACGTCGCACTCGGCGATCCAGGGCAGCGCGAGGCCGAGCTGGAGGCCGTAACGGGTCACGGCCTGAAAGAGATTGAAGGGACCATCGATCTCCAGGCGGTAGCCGCCCTCGGCGAGCGGCGCGATCGTCGGGAGGAGGCGGAGGAACTTGAGCTGGCGGAAGAGCCTCCGGTAGCCCGCCGCGTCGCGCGCGCGAACCGTGGCCGTGATCTTGACGGCGCGGAGCAGGACCGCCTGCGCCTGCGCGAGCTCGAAGCCGGCGGCGAGCTGGGCGGGGAGCGCCGCCTCGACGGCGAGCAGGCGCTGGGCCCCGGCCCGATCGGCGTAGAGGCCTGATTCGACGGCGGCGACCGGCGTCGCGCGCGCGCGGGCGACCGCCTCGACGACGGCGGCGCGGTCGAACCTGCCGCCGCGCCGCGCCGCGCTCGCGCGTTGGAAGAGCTCGCGGCGCAGAGCCGCCGCGTCTTCGGCGACGGCTTCCTCGAAGACGCAGCCGTCACGCACGAGCTTGAGCACGGCGGCCGCCAGCCGCCTCTCGGCGGACGGGACCTCGAGCGACCGGAAGCTCGCCTCGACGTCGTCGCGCGGGCGGCCCACGGCGCCGCGCGCGATCTCGCGGTACGCCGTCGCGAGTGCCTCGATGCGCCCCCGCGCGCGCGCGTCGATGGTGACGAGGCGCAGCTCGTCGCCGCGGCGGCGCACGTTCGCGAGGTCAGCGGTAAGCACTGTGCTCCCGGCGGCGGGCGCTCGTCGAGGTCTCGCTCGTGCCGGCCGTGACGAGCTCGTAGAGCACGGCGTGTTTGCCGTCCTGCGGGCGCAAGATCCGTCCGAGGCGCTGCACGTGCTCGCGCACGGAGGCGCTGCCCGAGAGCACGACGGCAACGTTGGCCGAGGGGATGTCGACGCCCTCGTTGAGGACCTTCGAGGTGGCCACGGCGCCGTAACCACCCTCGCCCGAGCCGCGGGCGAGCCCGGCGAGGATCTCGCTGCGCTCGCGCACCTTCGTCTCGTGTGTGATGACCGGCACGAGGAAGCGCCGCGACACC
Organism: Polyangia bacterium; assembly: GCA_035939455.1. Lineage (GTDB taxonomy): Bacteria > Myxococcota_A > Polyangia > Fen-1088 > Fen-1088 > DASZFV01. The sequence continues at coordinate 190 of DASZFV010000432.1, read as the reverse complement.
TCGTACGCCGTGGCGTTGTCCTGCGTGAAGACGAGGACGCGGTCGGCGCGGTGCCGATCGAGCAGGAGCGCGAGGTATTCGAGCTTAGCGGGCGCCGCGAAGGAGATCTCGCGCTGGCGGCGATAGGCCTGCATGGCGCGCCGGCCGTCGTCCGACCGCGACGAGCGGACGACGAAGTCTGCCCAACCAG
>DASZFV010000431.1:0-1744 GCA_035939455.1 Polyangia bacterium | reverse complement strand
TTGATCTCGACGGCGTCGAGACGCTCGGCGTAATAGGCCAGCATCTTCGCCGCGGGATGCTTTTCCGGGTAGAAGGTGCCGCGCCAGGGAGCGTAGCTGAACCCGCTCGTGCCGATATAGATGCGCATTGGTTGGGGCGCGGCCGGCGCTCTGTGGCGGTCGCCGGGTTGTTTGCCAGCCGGCCTCGTCGCCGGGTAAAGTACCAAAATGGCGAAGAGCCGTGTCGCCAATCCGTTCGAGGACACGGCCCGCACCTCGCCCGCGCCGGGCCCCCAGCCGGGGGAAGGAAACGCCGCCTACCTGGTCGTCCTCGCGGGTTCGAACGTGGGCGAGATGTACAAGGTCGAGGAGCGCACCGTCATGGGGCGCAGCGAGAACGCCGACATCCGCCTGTTCGACGAGGGCATCTCGCGCGAGCACGCCCAGGTCGTGCAAGAGCCCGCCCCGGAGGGCGCGGGCGCCGACACTCAAAAGTTCTTCCTCGAGGACTTGGGGTCGACGAACGGCACGTTCTGCAACGGGACGCGCGTGACTCGGCAGCCGCTCGCGGACGGCGACAAGATATTACTCGGCTCGACGACGATCCTGAAGTTCAGCTACCAGGACAAGCTCGACGAGATGTTCCAGCGCCAGATGTCCGAGTCGGCGCTCCGCGACGGGCTCACGAAGGCCTTCAACAAGCGCTACTTCACCGAGCGCCTCGAGAGCGAGTACCTCTACGCCGTCAGGCACGAGACGCCGCTGGCCTTGATGTTCCTCGACATCGACCACTTCAAGCGCATCAATGACGTTCACGGTCACCCCGCGGGCGACGCCGTGCTCGTCGAGCTCGCCAAGCTCGCGCAAGGGGCCCTGCGCAACGAGGACATCTTCTCGCGCTACGGCGGCGAGGAGTTCGCCGTGATCTCACGCGGCACCGCCGCCAGCGAGGCCGAGGCGCTGGCCGAGCGGCTGCGGAGCGCCGTCGAAGGGCACGCGTTCTCATTCGAGGGCAAGCCGATCGCCGTCACCATCAGCGTCGGCATCACGCGTGCGCCGCGCGAGGGAACCGGCTCGCCCGGCGAGTTCGTCGCGCTCGCCGACGAGGCGATGTACACCGCCAAGCGCGCCGGCCGAAATCGCGTCTGCTGCGCGAGGGAGTCTCCGACCAACCCGCGATCAGACGGTTCGTAAGGTCACCTCACGACGTGGAGCTACTCGGCGAGCCGCGCGGGGACGGGGAGGGCGGCGCGGAGGCGGCGGAGGTATCCGGCGCGCGGGATCGTCGTCGCGCCCAGGCGCTCGAGGTGGGGCGTCTGCACCTGGGCGTCCAGCAACGTGAAGCCTCCGGCGCGGAGCCGCTCGACGAGGTAGGCGACGGCAGCCTTCGAGGCGTCGGTACGGCGGTGGAACATCGACTCGCCGCCGAAGAACCCGCCGAGCGTCACGCCGTAAAGGCCACCCACGAGCGCCTCGCCCTCCCAGACCTCGATGCTGTGCGCGAGGCCGCGCCGGTGCAGCTCGCCGTATGCGCGAAGGAATTCGTCGGTGATCCAAGTCGCCGGCCGCAGCTCGGTGGATTCGCCGCAGGCGCGCATGACGCCCGCGAAGTCGCGGTCGATCGTGAAGCGCCAGCCGGCGCGCCGCGCGCTGCGCCCGACGGTCCGGTGGGGGCGCCACGTCTCGAGATCGAAGATCGCGCGCGGGTCCGGCGACCACCACGTTACGGCCGGGTCGGACGACCAGGGAAAGATGCCTGCGCGGT
>DASZFV010000430.1:0-10416 GCA_035939455.1 Polyangia bacterium | reverse complement strand
GTTCGTGAGGCTCATGGGGCCGCGGCCGTCGGCGCTCACGTAGCGGACGGCGTCTTTTTCGCGCAGGAGCTCGAGGGCAGTCTGCTGCAGCAGCGACGCCAGCCCGGCCTCCGTGCTCGTGTCTCCGCGCGCGGCGAACTCGGCGAGGCGCTCCTGCACGCCGCGGCCTGAGCGGCCGAGGGCGAGCTGCAACCGATAGAGGTAGGCGCGGCCCGTCGCAACTTGGGGCGCGTCGTAGTCGCCGTCCTGGGACCACCCGTCGGCGCGCGCGCCGGCGCGCCGCACGGCCCGCATCACCGACACGACGGCGATGCCGGCGATGGCCATGACGAACAGCGTCCCGAAGAGCCCGATGCCGCCGCCGTAACCGCCGTAACCGCCGTAGCCCCAACTCGGCAAGAAGAAGAAATGGGGACCTCCCCCGCCGTAGTAGCTGCGTCCGTAGCCACCCGAAGAGTAGCCGCCGCCCGACGAGTAACCACCGCCGGAGGCGAACCCGCCGCCCGAGCGAAACCCCTGGCGCCCCCCGAAGCTTCCACCCGAGCGCGGCCCCGCGAGGGCCAGCGCCGGGAGGAACGCGATCGCGAGCAACGCGAGCGCCAACACGATCCAGCGCGCCCGGCGGGGTTTCTTCATGACCATTCGAAGTCTATTCCGCGCTGACCCGCACGGCAACGCCGCCCGCGCCGCCCGCTTGAAGTCGTCCACCGACTCAGTTGCCACGCGCGCCGCGTACGCGATCCCGTCGCCGAGAGGCGCGCAGTGCGTCTTCATCGGGCAATCGTCCGCGGGCGCCCCGCACGTCATTCCGTCTTCCCGTCGTCGCAGCATCGGCAGAGCAGCCAGTCCCCGAGCCGGAGGTGCGAGAGCCGGCGCGCACGGTGGGTGTGGGAGAGAGGGATGGGCGTGTCGCTGGCGGAGGGCTTCTCAGATGTCCCGAAACGAGCCACGCACCCTAGACGCACGCCTAAGACGCACCCTAGACGATCACGCGCGCGTCCGGCGACGTGTGGCGCTCGCCCTCTTTGTCGACGGCGATGCGGGTCTCGATGTGGCGGCGCTGGGCCAGCTCCTCGAAATACTTGCGGATCGCGGGAAGGGCCTGGATGAGCCGCTGAAAGTAGTCACGCGCGAGGAACAGGATCGTCGACGGAAGCGCGGCCGTCACCGTGGCGCTCGTCGGCTGGTTCGTGAGGAGCGACATCTCGCCGAAGACGTCGCCCGCGCGCAGGCGCGCGAGGGCGAGCTCGCCGCCGCCCGCCTGACGCTTCGAGACTTCGACCTCGCCCGAGAGCACGACGAAGAGGCCCTGGCCGGCGTCGCCCTCGCGGATGACGACCGTGCCGGTCGCGATCTCGTGGCCGTCGAAGCGGCGGATGAGGTCGAGCTGCTGCTGGTGGTTGAACGGACGGAACAGGGGCGAGGTCGCGAGCAGATTCTTGAGCAGGCGCTCGCGCGCGAACTTGTCGAGCGCGACGGCCAGCGATGGCACCTCGGCCGTGAGGGCAGCCATGCTCTCGCGCGCGAGCTCGAGGATGTCGGCCTCGTCGACCACCTGGACCGACGCCGTGCGTGGCTGCTGCGTCAGCAGCGACATCTCGCCGAAGAGCGCGCCCTCGTGCAGCCGCCCGCGCTCCACCTGACGCCCGCCTTGCGTCGCGAAGACGCGCACCTGGCCCGTCGCCACGAGGTAGAAGGCCACGCCCGGCTCTCCCTCGCGGATGACGAAGTCGCCGTCGACCAGGCGGCGCAGGCGCAGGGCGTTGACGACGGGGCGGAAGACCTCGCGCGGCAGCTCTGAGAAAAACGGCAGCGGCAGGAACTGCTCTGGGTATTGCACGAAGACGGAGAAATCCATGGCGCGCGCCCGCGCGCGACCCGCGGCGGCGGCCACGTCCGGCGCCTTCGTGAGGTCGGGGCGCGGCACCTCGGAGTCCATGTCGACGGGCGCCTGGCGCGCCGCGAACTTCGCGAGCGAGGGCGCGCCGTGGGCATACAGCCCCGCGAGCGCCTCGACGACGTCGTCGGCGCGCTCGCCGAGCGCCTCGAGCCGCTTGAACGCCACGAGGCCGGGCAGCGCGTGGCCCGAGCGGATGTCGTGCAGCGCGAGCGCGCGGTAGAGCGCCGCCGCGCCGGCGCGATCGCCGACGCCCGCGAGCAGGTCCGCGATCTTGAGACGGCTGTCGTAGTCGAGCGGGTTCGACGCGAGGATGTGGTCGTAGGCGGCGAGCGCCGCGCCCACCTCACCCGCCCGCAAGAGCGTCCGCGCCTCCGCTTTGAGCCCCCCGAGCTTGATGCCCATTGCGTAGACGTTAACTGGAGCGTGAAATGGGGTCCAGCGTGCTCGCCGATCACCCGCTCCTGGCCGCCGTTCGCGCGCTGCCGCTCGTCGAGCTCGGCCGCTCGGCCGAGGGACGGCCGATCCACGGGGTCACCTGGCCGGCGGCTGCCGGCGCCGCTCCGCTCCTGGTTGTGGGCGGCGTGCACGGTGACGAGCCGTCGAGCGTCGAGGCGGTCATCGCGCTCGCGCGTCGGGTCCTCTCCGGAGCAGCCCCCGCGGGGCCGCTCGTGCTCGTGCTGGCGCTCAACCCCGACGGCCTCGTGCGCGGCGCGAAGAACTCGGCGCGAGACGTCGATCTGAACCGGAACTTTCCCGCCCGCAACTGGCAGGCGGCGCATCCCCCGGGCTACGCCCCGGGCGCCGCGCCGCTCTCCGAGCCCGAGACACGCCTCCTCGCCGACTTGATCGACGCTCACGCGCCGCGCGGGGTCGTCGCCGTCCACGCGCCGTTCGCCTGCGTGAACTACGATGGCCCTGCGGCGGCGTGGGCGGCGGCGGTGGCAGCCGCTTGCGGCTGGCCCGCGCGCGAGGACCTCGGCTACGCCACGCCCGGCTCCCTGGGCAGCTGGCTGGGCGTCGACCGCGGCCTCCCCGTCCTGACGCTGGAGCTGCCGCCCGGCCCGCATGCCGCGTTCGGCCAGCAGGCCGCGGCGGCCCTCGACGAGGCCGTCCGTCCTCGCGAATCCCTGAGCGAATCGCGGTGACGGGCGCGCGATTCAGGTAGTATCTAGGGGACGTCCGGGGTAAAGGTTCTCCCCGGCCGCCGCTGGTTTTTCCCCGGCCCCCTCACCGACCCATGGACAAGGAACTCGACCGCAGGTTTCTGGAGACGATTTCGCGGACACTGGTCTCCCTGCCGTTCGACCTCAAGATCCTCCTCGAGGCCGTTGCCGACTCCGACCTCGAGCACGAGACGCGCGTGTTGGCGGCGGCCACCGTCGTCCACGTCATCACGCCCAAGGAGGGCAACGTCGATCCGCCCGTGCGCTTCGCGGAGGACGTCGTGCTGCTTCGTCTCGCGCTCGTGAAGATCGCGGCCGAGGGCGGCGAGGGCGCGCCGGCGTTCAAGGAGCGCTTCGCGGAAGACTACGGCCGCCTCGACGAGGAGCTCGAGCTCTTCCGACAGGTCTTCGGCGCCGACGTCGTCGAGTGGCTCGACAGCCGCTGGGCGACGCTGGGCAAGGCCGTCTACGCCAAGAAGAAGATCCCCGTCTTCGTCGACGACGAGGAGGTCGGCACCTTCCTCTACGACGAGGGCCTGCAGTTCGCCACGAACTACCCCATCACGGAGAAGTCCCTCGCGGGCCGCGTCAAGCAGGTCCAGCCCTTCATCGACCACCTGACGCGTAAGCGCGATCAGGACAAGAAGAAGATCACGTCCTAGCGGGGTCGTAGGTTGTCCTCCGTGTGTGTTGGAAAGGGCGGCGCGTCGTTCGGCTCGCCCGAAGCGTTGCTCGACGTCGCGGCCGAGGTCGCCGTCGCCGGCACGCCGCCGCCTGCGGAGCTCACGGAGGCTGCGCGCGTCGCGGCGCCGATGGCGGCGCAGATCGCGCCGCCGCGCGCGCGGGCCGGCATCGAAGCTGTCATCATGGGTAAGGCGCTCGAGATCGGCCTGCAGTGGATGCACGACGCGGGCCTGCTGGCCGTGCTCCTGCCGGAGCTCGAGGCCACCGTGGATTTTTCGCAGGAGGCGGGGCGACGTCACAAGGACGTCTGGGAGCACACCAAGCAGGTCGTGCGCCAGGCGGTGCCGAGGCCGGCCGTGCGCTGGGCAGCGCTCCTGCACGACATCGGCAAGGTGCCGACGCGCGTGCTGCTGCCCGACGGGCGCGTGACCTTCCACCGGCACGCCGAGGTGGGCGCGCGCATGTGGGACCCGATCGGGCGGCGACTCGGGTTCGACAAGCCGGACCGACAGAAGATCCGGTTTCTCATCCTCCATCACCTGCGCGCCAACGCTTACGAGCCGGCGTGGACCGACGCGGCCGTGCGCCGCTTCGATCACGAGATGGGCGAGACGCTCGACGAGCTGCTCGACCTGTCGCGCGCCGACGTCACGTCGCGGCGGCCGGGGCGTCGGCAAGAGGCTGTGAGCAACATCCACGCGCTCAAGGACCGCATCCTCGCGATCCGCGAGCTCGACGCGCGCGTGCCGCCGCTGCCGCCCGGCCTCGGCAACGCCATCATGGAGGCGTTCGCAATGCCGCCGTCGAAGCGCATCGGCGACCTGCGCAAACTCTGCGAGGACGCCGTCGAGCGCGGCGAGCTGGAAGAGCGCCGCGAGGCGGGGTACTACGTCGACTACCTGCGCGCCTCGGGCCAGACGGCCTGAGCGGCCGCGCGTTCACCCGCGCGGGGCGCGCGCCGTGCGAGGCGTTCGATTTCGTTCAGTCCCAGTCGCCCACACCCTCGAGCGGCTCGCCCTTCTCCCAGTGCTCGAGGTTCCGCTTGCGGCGACGCAGCTGGCGGATCCCGTTTCCGAGGAAGACGGCCGAGCCAATGACGGTGAGTGAGACCGCGACGATGGCGGGCAATGGCATACACGCAGTTTGGACCGCGCTCGTCGTGAATGCCAGACTCTGGCCGTGCCCGAGCTGCCCGACCTCGTTCGCATCGAAGACGAGCTCAAGCGGACCATCGTCGGCAAGCGCGTGGACGCGGCGCGCACGGGCGATCCGCTCGTCTTGCGCGTCATGGTGAGCGAGCCCTTCCCGGGCGTGCTCGTGGGGCGTCGGCTCGAAGAGGTGCGCCGGCGCGGGCACTTCATGCGCTTCTCGCTCGAGGGCGGCCTCGTGCTCGTCATCAACGCCATGCTCGCGGGTCGCTACAAGCTGTTGGCGGCGCCGGGCGCCGGCGGCGAGCCCAAGTCCAGGCCCAAGTCGAAGAAGGATCCAGTCTCGCTCGGCCTGGCGCTCGTCTTCGAGGGCGGGCCCGAGCTGCAATACCTCGATGACAAGCGCATGGGCAAGGTCTACGTGGCGACCACGGCCGACGAGACGAGGATCCCCGTGTACGACAAGTTGGGCATCGATCCCTTGTCGCCGGCCTTCACGCGCGAGGCCTTCCAGGCGCTCATCGCCAAGCGGCGCGATCAGGTGCGCATGTTCCTCATGGACAAGGCCGCCATCGCGTCGGTCGGCAACGCCTACGCCGACGAGATCCTGTTCGCGGCGGCCCTCCACCCCAAGACCTTCTGTCACAAGCTCGCGCCCGCGCAGACGGACGCGCTCCACGACGCGATCCCGCGCGTGCTCACGGGCGCCATCGCCGAGATTCGGAGGCGCGCCGAGCCCATCGACGTGAAGGTGCGCGATTTCCTCGCCGTGCGCGGGCGCGACGGCAAGCCGTGCCGCGTCTGCGGGACGACGATCCGCGCCGTGCGCGTCGGCGACGGCGACGCCTGTTTCTGTCCTTCGTGCCAGCCAGCCGCGCGCAAGCTCTTCGTCGACTGGAGCAAGCTGCCGCGCGGCTAGCGAAAGGCTGAGCGAAAGGCTAGCGGGCGGAGCGCGTGAGGGCGTAGAGCATGACGGCGGCGGCGGTCGCGACGTTGAGGGAGTCGGCGCCCGTCGAGGTCGACATGGGGATCGTGACGCTCGCGTGGCAGCGCATGACAGCGCCGGGCGACAGTCCCGGGCCCTCGGCGCCGAGGAGCAACGCCCAGCGGTCGGGCGGCTCGAAGCGCGGCAGCGGCGTCGCGCCGGGCGAGAGCACGGCGGCCACGAGCGAGAACCCCAGCTCGCGCAGGACGTCCAGGTCGTCGGGCCAGCGGGCCAGGCGCACGACGGGCAGATCGAACACGGCGCCGAGCGAGACGCGGATGGCCTTGCGGTAGAAGGGATCGGCGCAGCGGGGCGAGAGCACGAGGGCGTCGGCGCCGAAGGCGGCCGCGTTGCGCGCGACCGCGCCCAGGTTGTCGACGTCGACGAGATCCTCGAGGACGACGACGCCGCGCGCGCCCGGGGGCAGCGCGCGCGACGTGGGGCGCTCGCCGATCGCGAGGCAGCCGCGGTGGACGTGGAACCCGGCGACGGCGTCGAGCACGGGCTGGGCCGCGAGGTAGACGGGCGGCGCCGGGCCCGCCGCCTCGCGCGCGGCGAGCGCGTCCTCAAGCGCGCGGAGGCGCGGCGGTGTCGCGAGGACCGAGTGAACGCGGAGCCCGCTCGCGAGCAGGCGCCGGACGACGCGCTCGCTTTCGGCGACGAAGCGGCCGCTCTCGGCGTTGAGGTGCCGCTCCTTGAGCGCGCGGTAGTCGGCGAGGCGCGCATCGTCGGCGTCGACCTCGATGCGCGGCGGGCTCACGGGCGCGACCATAGCGCGTTCAGCCGTGATAAAAGTGCGCACCGATGATGTTCTCGCGCCCGCGCCCCCAGATGCTCGCCTGGGCGGCTGCGTGGGCGCTCGGCGCCTCGTGCAGCAGCACCTCCGAGCCGCACGGCTCGCCCATCCTCACGCAGGTCTAATGGGTGGCGGACGGCGCGCAGCTCCTCGCGTGGTCCCGCGAGCCCGATCAGGCGCTCGTGAGCCCGGTGCCGCCGTTCGCGTCGGAGATCGACTTCGTCTTCGATCGCCGCCTCGACGGCTCCCGCCTCGAGGACATCGTCACCGTGGACGGCGTCACGACGGCGCGCCCCAAGCCCACTCCGGCCATTCACGCGAGCTGGCCCGACATGGCGACGACGATGAGCGACCCGCCGTTCGCGCTCGTCGTCGACTACAACAGCATCGCGACGTTCGGCGGCGCGTCGGCCTACGTCTTCGCGCGCCCCGTCGTGCCGGGCTTTCCGTCGAACGCCACCGTGACCTTCGAGCTCGACACGACGCTCCTCACGAGCGCGTACGGAGACCCGGCAAACGTTCCCGGGCCGATCCCGGTCAAGACCAAGGCCTTCTCGGTGTCGCTCGCCAGCGGCGGCGCTCCCGTCGCGCCGAGCTACCAGCTTCCGCTCGCGTTCTCGAACCGGTTGCCGGCCGTGTCCGCGACGAGCCCGTTCATTCACGTGATGGCGAACGGTGCGGTCGTGCCGTACAAGCTCTTGGCGGACGCCAGCCTGGCATCTCGTTGGTTCCTCGGGGCCGCCGACTGCCTGGGCAGCTGGCCCGCCGGCACGACCTTCACCGTGACGATCGACGCGGGCCTTCCAGACGCTTTCGGGGGAAAGCTCGCCGAGGCGGCCGCGGCGGCCTTCGCGACGGCCGCGGGCGCGAGCGCGCCGGACGCGTCCTGCTCGATCCCCGACGCGGGTCCGCCCGATTCAGGCGCCGGCGTGAGCGCCGCTGATTCGAGCGCCGACGCTGGCGCGGCCGACTCGGGCGCCGACGACCAGGGCGCGAACGGCGAGGCCAGCGACGCTGGCAGCGGCGGGTCCGCCGCCGATACGGCGCGCTCGGACTGACGGGCTCTCTCGACCCCGGCCGGTCACGCCAGCTGGCGCGCGAACACGGCGCCGAGCTCGTCGCGTGCCACGAGCTTGACCTCTTCGAGCGAGATCGCGCGCCCGAGGACGCTCTCCATCGAGCCCATGGTGGTCGCCTCGAGGCCGCAGGGGTTGATGGCGGCGAAGCGCGCGAGGTCGGTCGAGACGTTGAGGGCGAAGCCGTGCAGCGTGACCCAGCGCTTGACGGCCACGCCGATGGAGGCGAGCTTGCGCGCCCCGCCCGCGGTCCACACACCCGTCCAGCCCTCCTTGCGCTCGCCGCTGATCCCGAAGCGACCGACGGCGCGGATGAGCGCCTCCTCGAGGTTGCGCAGGTAGAGGTGCAGGTCGCGCTCCGACTGCCGCAGAAGAAAGATCGGATAGCCCACGAGCTGTCCCGGGCCGTGATAGGTGACGTCTCCGCCACGCTCGATCTCGAAGAGCGGCATGTCGCCGGGCGCGAGCACGTTCTCCTTGTGCGTGCCGCGGCCGAGCGTGATGACGTGGGGGTGCTCGACGAGCACGAGCGTGTCGGGGATCTCGTCGCGCTGCCGTTTGTCGACGAGCTCCTTCTGCAGCGCCCACACCTCGCCGAACTCGCGCGTCCCGAGGTCGAGGAATTGGGCGGCGAAAGGGGCCTGTTTCTGATCCAGGTTGGACTCGTCGGGCTCGTTCACCGGTTCTGAATATGGATCGCTTCGCCCAGAGACGCCTTGGCGGCCTCCATGATGGCCTCGGGCAGCGTCGGGTGGGCGTGGATAGTGAGGGCGATGTCCTCGGCGAGCGCGCCCATCTCGATGGCGAGCGCCGCCTCGGCGATGATGTCGGAAGCGCCGTTGCCCACGACGTGGATGCCCAGGACCTCTTTCGTCTGCGCGTCGATGACGACCTTGACGAAGCCGTCGGTGTCGGCGTTCGCGATGGCGCGGCCGAGCGCGGCGAAGGGGAACTTGCCGACCTTGATCTTGCGCCCGCGCTTCTCGGCCTCGTCGGCCGTGATGCCGGCGCTCGCGACCTCCGGGTCGCTGAAGATCACGGCCGGGATGCAGCGCACGTCGAGCTCGGCGCGGTGACCGGCGATGACCTCGGCGACGACCTCGGCTTCCTTCGAGGCCTTGTGGGCGAGCATGGGTTGCCCCGCGACGTCGCCGATGGCGTAGATGCCCGGCACGTTCGTGCGCTGCGTCTTGTCGACGGGCACGAAGCCCTTGTCGATCTTCACGCCGAGCTCGGCGAGGCCCAGGCCCTCGGAGTTCGGGCGGCGGCCGACGGCGACGAGGATCTTGTCGGCCTCGAGCGTGACGTAGCGGCCGCCGTTCTCGACGCCCAGGGTCACGGCGGCTCGTCCGCCCGCCTCGGTCCAGGACTTGGCCTTCGCCCCTGTCATGACCTCGACGCCCAGCTTCTTGAGCTTGCGCGCGACGACTTGGACGATCTCGGGGTCATTGCCCGCGAGGATCGTTGGCAGCGCTTCGACGACGATGACCTTCGAGCCGAGCTTGGCGTAGAGCGTGCCGATCTCGATGCCGATGTAGCCGCCGCCCACGACGACGAAGCGCTCAGGCACGGCCGAAAAATCGAGCGCGCCCGTCGAGTCGACGATGCGCTGGCCGTCGAACTTGAAGCCCGGGATCTCGATGGGCCGCGAGCCGGTCGCGATGACGATGTGGTCGGCCTGGATCGTCGTGACGGCACCCGCGGCGTCCGTGACCTCGACGGCGTTGCGCGCGACGAGCTTGGCCGTTCCCGTGCGGTAATCGCAGCCGTTGGCCTTGAGCAGCGCGCGAACGCCGCCCGTGAGCTTCGCGACGACGTCGCCCTTCCAGCCCTGCATCTTGGCCATGTCGACGCGGACGTTGTCGGCGAGGAGGCCCATCTCGGCGCCGTGGTTCTTGATCTTGTCGTAGTACTTCGAGGCCGTGATGAGAGCCTTAGACGGGATGCAGCCGACGTTGAGACAGATGCCGCCTGGCTTGTCGCGCTCGACGACGATGGCCTTTTTCTTCAATTGCCCGAGACGGATACCCGTGACATACCCGCCCGGGCCGGCGCCGATGACGAGCGCTTCGGTGCGAATGGTGTCGGCCATCGGGCGGCTAGTCCTTCGAGACCCGCTTGAGGTGACCGACGAACGACCAGGAGCAAGCGGTGTCCATCGGCGTCACGACGGTCATGTGGATGGTCGCCGAGCCGAGCTCCTCGGCGGTCGTCGCGGAGTTCAAGGTGAAGGTCCAGAGCGGGGGACCGTCATCCGTGGCCTTGTCGATGGTGAAGGTGTCTCCGCCCGTGAGCACGCAGGTCTGGCCGCGCTTGATCGTCGCGACTGGACCGGCGACGTCGTACCCGAAGTTGCAGTAGACGAGGTTGTCGAGGGCGGACAGCGACAGATCGACGAGCGATGCGTCGACGCCCCGCGCGAAGGTCTTGTTGGCCACGGGCGGCTGCTCGAATGGATCGCCGTCCGGGCACTGGATGGAACTCTTCACTTCTTCGTAGTGCCAGGTGCCGACGTAGTCGTCCGCGGTGATGGGGTCGTCGCCACAGCCCGCGAGGCCCGTGACGACCGTCGCGGCGAGCGTCGCCAGCTTCGAGAAGACACCAAGGGCGTTCACAGGACCTGCGGCCAGCGGCGATCGGGCGCGTGACGTCATCGGGAGCGCT
>DASZFV010000429.1:0-5606 GCA_035939455.1 Polyangia bacterium | reverse complement strand
GAGGCCGTCGATCTCGGGCAGCACGATCGAGAACTCCTCGCCGCCGTAGCGGGCGAAGCAATCCTCGCGGCGGATGCGCGTCTTGACCGTCTGCGCGAGGTGCTTGAGCACGTAGTCACCCGCGAGGTGTCCGTAGCTGTCGTTGATCTTCTTGAAGTGGTCGATGTCGAACATCACGAGCGAAAGCTCTCTGCGGTAGCGGTGCGAGCGGGCAATTTCACGCTCGAGCGTCTCGAGGAAGTATCGTTTGTTGAAGATCTGCGTGAGGCCGTCGATGGTCGTGAGGCGGTAGATCTCCTCGTGATAGGCGTTCTCGATGTTGCCGCCCGTGAGGAATTTGAAGATCGTGCGGCCGATCTTGATGAGATCGCCGTCGCGCATGACGTACTCGTCGATCGGCTCGTCGTTGACGTAGGTGCCGTTCGTCGAGCCGAGATCGCGAATCAGGATGGACTTGCCCGTGTTGACGATCTTCGTGTGGTTGCGCGAGATCGATTCCTGATCGATCTGTATGTCGCACTTCGACGAGCGGCCGATGACGAGCGACGGCGCGTTCAGGTTGTACTTCTTGCCGAGCTCGGAGCCGTAGATCACGACGAGGCACGCCTCCTTGCCCGTGGGGCGCTCGGAAATGCGGCTGATGCTCGTGACGACGGTCTTCGCCCGGACATGGTCCGAGTCGGAGCTGTCGTTCGGATCTCGCGGAGGTCGGGCCAAGGGCTTCGGCCGAGCAGGGTAGGTCAGATCCACGTCCCAGGTAAAGCCCGGTACATTATTTGACACATTCACCTACATGTAGGACCATGTCATTATGTTCCGTACTTACAATCAGATCCGTCTCATGTGTGCGCTCGCGTCATGCTGGTCCACGGCCGCTGCTGCGCAGCGCGTCACGGACCCCTTCGCGAACTTGCCACGGGCCGGAACAGCGCTGCGGCTCGAGACGCTCCAGCGTGTGGGCGATGGTTACTTCGCGGCGACCGCCGGCGGAGGCCGCGCCGAGCTAACGCTCGATCCGGGTATGCAGGAAGCCACGGACGAGGTCCTGCGGACGTTCGCGATCCCTTACGCAGGCGCCGTGGTGCTGTCGATTCCCGATGGACGCGTGCTCGCGATGGTCGGCCGGTCCGCCGCGGATCCGCGCCTCGGCGCCGAGGAGCTCGCGCTGCGGGCGTGGGCGCCGGCCGCGTCCGTCTTCAAGGTGGTATCGGCCGCCGCGCTCGTCGAGCTGGGCGGCCTCTCGGGCGCGACGCGCACCTGCTATCACGGTGGCGTGTCGTCGATCCTCCCCGACAATCTCGTCGACATCCCCTCGATCGACGGCCGGTGCGAGACCCTCGCCTACGGGATCGGCAAGTCGCAGAACGCCATCCTCGCCAAGCTCGCCGCGCGGCACCTCACGACCGAGAGCCTGGGGCGCGTCGGCGCGGCGTTCGGGTTCGGCGCGGTTATCCCCTTCGAGCTGCCCGTTGAGCCATCGCACCTGGAGGTCCCCTCCGACGCCCTCGAGTTCGCGCGGACCGCGGCGGGCTTCTGGCACTCGACCCTATCGCCCCTTCATGGCGCGCTGCTCGCGGCGACGATCGCAAATCGGGGGGTCATGCCAACCGCGACGCTGGTCGATCGCGTTGTCGCCGCCGACGGGAGCACATCGGCGCTGCCCCTCGCGACCCCGCGCCGCGTCGTCGCGGCCTCGACGGCCCGAGAGGTCGGCAAGATGATGGAGCTGACGACGCGCATGGGTACGGCCAAGGGCACGTTCAACGACAAGCGCGGCCGCCGCCTGCTCGCCGTCGACGTGGCCGGCAAGACCGGGACGCTCGGCGCCGAGACCGACCACGGCTACGTCGGATACAGCTGGTTCATCGGTTTCGCACCCGCGGACCATCCCAAGATCGCGTTCGCGGTGACGCTGGGCAACCACCCGAGCTGGCGCATCAAGGCGACCTACGTTGCGCGACGCATCGTGACGGAGTACCTGACAGAGCGCTCGGAGAAGGCACGGACCGCTCCGCGCATGCTGGCGGCGCGCTAGCGGCGCCGACCCGCTGCGTGGCGCGACGGCCCCGCGACAATTCGTCGCATATTCGGTGAGCGTTAGGGGTTGTGGGAGTAACACCCACGCGTATAGACTGAGCCGGGTTTCAAAACGCTTTGCCCGGAGTCAATGCAGCTCTATCAATGGCTCTCGAACGTCGCGACCGATCGCGGTAGCGCCAAAGCCCTCGTCTACAGGGACACGTACCTGTCCTGGCGAGGGCTGTTGCATCGTGTCGACAGGCGCGCCCAGGAGCTGCACGCGATGGGTATAGGCTCCGGCGCGTGGGTCGGGCTCATGCTCGGCAACGTTCCGGACTTCGTGATCCTCGCGCTCGCGCTCTCGAAGGTCGAGGCGGTCGTCGTGCCGCTCGACCCCACGATGGGCAACCGGGAGCTCGAGATGGTGCTCGAGGCGGCGCCGCTGCGCGCGCTCATCACACGTCCGCGCGGCGGCGAGGCCGGACAGGGCTCGGCCGGGCCGCCCTACTACGCGGCTCCGCCCACGCCCCGTCCCGCGCCCGTGGCGCGCGCGACCGCGCCGTCGAAGTTCGTTCCAGAGAACCGGCGACGGCTGCAGGGGACGCTGCTGACCTGCAGCCTCTACAAGCGCTCCCCCATCGCGAACCTCGGCGAGAGCGGACCGGCGGTGGTTCAGTTCACGGCCACCGTGGGCGGCGATCCGAAGGGAGTGCTGAAGACGACGGCCAACCTCGCGGCGGCGGCGAAGGCCATCGGCGCCTCGCTCGACGTCAAGCCAGAAGACCGCATTTTGTGCACGATGCCGCTGCATCACAGCTACGGCTTCGACTTCGGCCTCCTGGCGACCCTCGCGCACGGCACGTCGCTCTTTCTCGAAGACGAGATCTCGCCCAAGCGCATCGCCAAGCTCTTGCGCGAGCAGAGCGTCGACGTGTTTCCGGGAACGCCCGCCCTCTTCGGCGCGCTCGTCCGCGTGCCGACGGTCAAGCCGATCAAGATCGCGGGGGCGCGCTACCTGTCGTCGGGCTCGACGCTGCCGCCGAGCATCGCGGAGAGCTTTCACCAGCGATTCGGGATTCGTCTGCTGTCCTGTTATCACAGCACGCAGGCCGGGCCACTCGCCATCGACCGGCCAGGCAAGGATCCCGCCAGCGTCGGAAAAGGTTTCGAGGGCGTCGAGCTGCGCGTCGCCGCGTCCAAGGGTGACAAGCTCGCCGCGGGCGAGGCGGGCCCCGTTTGGGCGCGCTCGAAGGCCTTGTCCATGCTCGCCGTGCCGAAGATTCACCTGCCCAAGCGCGATGGCGGCGTCGCCATCGGAGACGTCGATCGCGACGGCTGGTTCCGCACGGGCGATCTCGGTCTGCTCGATCGCAGCAGCCGGCTCACGATCACGGGCCGCGAGGACGATCTCGTGAAGGTCGACGGCAAGCGCGTGGCGCTCGGCGAGGTCGAGGGCTGTCTCGAGGCGTTCCCGAAGGTCAAGGCGGCGCAGGCGCGCGTCGTCACCGACGACCTGGGCGGACCCATGGTCATCGCGCGCGTCGTGCGCGCGGGCGTCTGCCGCGCCGAGGACATCATCGACCACTGCGCGCGGAACCTGGCGCCATACAAGGTCCCGCGGCAGATCGAGTTCTGCGAGCAGCTTGGCACGAGCTAGGGACCCGGCAGGGGCGCAACCCCCAACGGTTACTCGAGCAAGGGCCGCAGCGTGACCGCGAGCGTGGCCTGACCATCGTCCGGCTGCTCGAGCTCCCGAAAGACCGAGTAATAGCCGGGCGCGCGGATCTCTACGCGGTGGAAGCCGGCCCGTATGTGACGGCCGTCGCGCGCCCAGGCCGCGACGGTGCCGACGAGCACATCGTCGACCCAGATCGTCGCGTCGGGAACGTTGGACTCGACCCGCAAGGCGACGCCGGCCGGCGCCGAGAGGTGCGCACACGACGCGAGACCGAGCGCGAACGTGATGACGACGAACAGTGTCCGTGCGGAGCGCATGTCAGGGCGTGGCGGGCGGCCGGAGCCGCGCGCGGAGGTGGATGACGTCGCCAGACACGTCAACGTTCGAGAGGGCGAGAGCGGCGTCGCGGGAGAGCGCGGGCGCGAGCGCCGTCGCGAGCGCCCGCGTGCGCGCCCGGATCTCGGCGTGGCCCGACTCGATACGACGCAGCTCGGCCGACGAGACGGACCCGACCGAACGTACGTCCTTCAGCAGGGCGACGACGGCGCCCGGCTCGACGACGTCCGCATCGACGGTGACGGTTCGCAAATCGCCTCCTGTCGCGCCGCCGGCGACGCCCGCAGGCGCGAGGCGCGCCGCGACGTCGCCGGCGGCGCGCGTGAGGCACTCCGTGCGCGCGGCCCCCTCGTCGGCGGCGAAGGCCCGTGGCGCTGCGTCGGGCTCGCCGAGCGCGAGGCCCGAGGGAGCGGAGATCACGCGCGCGGCGATGCGACAGGAGACCGACACCTTGCCCGTGCCGCGCACGGGCCCCTCGTTGGTCGCCTGCGCGCTGACGATCGCGACCTGCGCCAGGTTCGCGCGGGCCGCCGCGCGCTGCGCGTCGGTGACCTCCTTCACGCCGAGATCGGCCAACTGGGCGCGCGCGCCCCCCGCCAGGAGCGCCGCCAGCAGGAGGGACGTCTCCTCCGGCGCACCGTTCGAGACGAGCAGGATCCCCGAGGCGACGGCGGACGGTGGCGGGGATCTCTGGGACGACCGACCCCAGCTCTCGACGGCGCGCCGGAGCGCGAGCTCGTCCACCTCGACCTCGAGCCGGACGGAGTAGGCGCCGTTGGCCTCGCCTTCCTCGAGCGCCCGGTACCGCCTCACGTAGGTGCGCGCGCGCGCCTCGAGCGCCTTGATGGCGCGGGCCGGATCGGCGCGCGTCGCGGCGTCGAGAAGCTCGGCGAGCGATTGATCGATGGCTTGGCGGAACGCCTCCTCGAGGGCGCGCTCGCGGGCGCCCGCGCCGTTACCGCCGATGATCGCGGACTGGCCGGCGACGATTCGCACGCCCGGCTGACCCGCGGGCGCGGCCGGCGGCTCCTGCGCGAGCGCGGCCGCTGCCAGGAGAGGGAGCGCGGCCGCAACGACTGTCAGCAGGGGCGCGGGCGGTCGACTCACTTCAGCACCTTGCCAACGTAGATCAGAGCGGCGCCGCCCGCGAGCTTCTGCGCGGACGGGGCGCCCGGTTTCGTCTCGATGACAAGGCGACCGGCGTGGTCGAGCCTCGCGGGCACGGCCCCGACGCCCGCGGGAGGCGCGCCCAGGCGATAGACCGCTGCGCCGACCGTGCACTCGCCTTCGCCGAGCTTCGCGAGCGGGCGGGCGCCGAGTCGCATGGCCGGCACGGCGAGCGTCACGGCCGTGGGTGGGTCGGCGGCGGGGGTCGGTTCGATCCAGTCGACGAAGCGGACCGTCACGCGCACGAGCGCGCCGCCGTTCGATTGATACTCGGTCCCGGTCGTGCGCGCGCGCCCTAGGGCGAGCGCGACGGCGGCGGCGCCGAGCTTGCGCGCGCCGCCGAGGGGCAGCTCCGCGAGGGCGCGCCCGAGGCGTTCCCGAGCGCGACTCTCGGCGCGTCGGACGG
>DASZFV010000428.1:0-8583 GCA_035939455.1 Polyangia bacterium | reverse complement strand
TTGCCCCGTCGCCTCGGTCTCGGGCGGAACCATCAACATGGTGCAGCCATGCTGGGATAACTCGACCAAACGAGGGAACCACGACGGCTTCCCCGGCAGCGTCGGCGCACCGACGCGAGCCGAAAATGCCTACGAGCTACTCGATATGCCGGGCGAGTGGTACCTGGATGTGACAAGCAGCAAGTTTTATTACATTCCTCTCGCGGGGCAATCGCTCGCGAACCTCGACGTGGAGGCACCGGTTCTGGAGGCTCTGGTCACCGGCGGCGGGACCGCGACGACGCCCCTTCGCAACGTTGTGTTCCACGGCATTCAGTTCTCGTATGCGACGTGGCTCGGCCCGTCGGGGCCGAACGGCTTCTCCGAGGTCCAGGCAAACTATCTCGTGTGGGGCACGGCCGGTCCAACCGCAGGCAACGCCGAGTTCAATTGGTACCAGATTCCCGGCAATGTCTCGTTGACGTTTGCCCAAAACATCCAGTTTACCGGGAACGCATTCGTGCACCTGGGTGCAGCGGGTCTGGCTTTGGGCGACGGGGCCCAAAACTGCCTCGTGCAAGGCAATGTCGTCACCGATACCTCGGGGAGCGGCATCGAGCTCGGTAACGACGATATGCCGAGCGCCACCGGCGCCGACCAGACGCTCGAAAACACGATTTCTGACAACCATGTCTTTGATACGCCGGTCGAGTACCACGGCGGTATCGGCATCGATGTTGGCTATGCGGCCAAGACGAGCCTCGTACACAACCAGATCGATCACACTCCATACTCGGGGATCTCCATCGGTTGGGGTGGATGGGGGCAGCTGGCGAACTACTCGCAAAGCAACGACGTCTCCTACAATCTCATCTTCAACATCATGCAGACGTTGTCGGACGGCGGCGGCATCTACACGAACGGGCAAACCTCTGCGAGCCATTCATTTGCTACCGGCGAGACCGTCAAAGGCAACGTCGTCCACGACCAGATCCATATCTTCTGGGCGCTTTACGACGACAACGGCTCGGACTGGATGACTGTAACGGGAAACGCCGTGTGGAATCCGTCGGGCGGAATGCCGTGGGGCTTTTGCCACAATAACTCGTATCCCGGCGGGGGAGGCGGTCTCGATCACCAGATTATCGAAGGCAACTACTGGCAGGGAAGCCCTACGCTCGGCGGATTTGGCGCCGGTAATGCTCCCGACGCGCACTGCCAGATCTCCGGCAATACGATGATCTCCGGCCCCGCGGAGGTTCCCGCGAGCATCATCAGCGCGGCCGGTCTGGAATCGGCGTACCAGGGATTGCTGCAGTGGTCCCAGGTCCCACCGCCGTAGAAACGGGCGATAAGGATCTCGCGCGGCTCGAGTTTTGGCGAGCGACGGCACCCCGCAGAACGGACGGCGCCTACCGCTCGTCTGCGTCCAGGACGCCGTCGAGATCGCGATCGATTCCCAGCCGGACACCGGAGCCAGGCGGGACCGCCGTGAAGGTGAGCGCATCGTCTTCGCCCAGGCGCCGGAGGCCTTCGTCTGAGAGAGCCCGCGACCCCCACGCGTCCGTCGTGAAGAGGCCGGTGGTCACGTCGAAGAGCAGCCCGACGCGCCGCCCCCGCAGAAGGCCGTGAGCCACGAGGTCGCATTCGCCGGCCACCGCTCGCGCCCGCAAGAGGTCGAGGCGCGCCCACGCGTCGGCGCTGCTCCGAGCCGTGAGCGTGACCTGCTGCCCCACGATGGGCGCGAGGTTGGAGTCGAAGGCGAACATGAACGCCTCCACCTGCCGGCGCAGCGTGATGTTGGCGAGCAGCTCTTGTTGCGCCTTGGAGGGATCGCTGGGATCCGTGATGACGGGAAACCCGCCCGGATTGGCCGGCAGAGTCGCCGTCGGCCCCCGTTGCGCGAAAACCGAGCCGCCATGAAAACGGAACACGGTGTCCACGCTGCCGTCATGTAAGAAGCCGAAGCCGCGAACCTGGTCACCCATGAGCGCGTTGCTGTTGTAGGGCGCAGGGAGAAACGAAGCCAGGCCGCTCGTGTCGCTCGGGTTGAAGGTCGCGTCCATGCCGAACATGCCCACCTTCTGATAGAGGTTCCGCAAGTGGGGGACTTTGAAGAACTGCGTCTCCGCCTCGAAGGAGTAGCGCCCGTCCGAGCCGAAGAACCCAGGGCTCGCCACGCCGAACTGGGCGTTGCCGGTCGGGTCGAGCACGTGGCAACCGTTGCAGTTGTGGAACGTGTCCGAGGGCAGCTCGCGTCCATCGGCCGTGCTGTTGAAGAAGAAGCTTCGCCCCGCCATCTGATCCGGCGTGAGCGAGTTATCGAGGTTCCGGATCGGATTCGGGGGATACGTGACCTGCAGGATGAAGTCCGTGAAGGACTGCATTTGATCGTCGGTGAGCGGCCCGCTGCGGCCGAGCAGCCCGGCGAAAGCGACGTTGAACTTCTTGAAGGCGGCCTGCTCGTCGAAGGTCCCGGTGTCGGGCTGCGCGCTCGGCAGGACGGTGAGGCGCGTGGCGTCCGTGCCGCCGGTCCGATCTCCGCGCCAATGCATGGGGCCGTGATTGGCCATCCCGCGCAAGCTCTGCGTCGTCATTGGCCCCTTGAGCGGATGATCGACGAGCGGTTGATTCCGGGTGATCTGAGCCACGATGCTCGGATCGATCGTGAACGGCCCCGGGATGGGGGTCACGATGTCGTCCGGATCTCCCAGATCCCAGGCCAGGCTGTCGAAGTCACCGAAGATGTGACAGCTCGCGCACGCCGAATCGCCGTGGCTCGAGGTGGTCGCCGCGTCATAGAGGAAACGTCGCCCGCGAGTCAGGCTCGCGGGCTCTGGATTGAACATCGGGACGTGGCCCACCTCCCGTCGCTGGCGCACGTCGACGATAGAGATCGAGTTGTCGAAGCGCGTGAGGACGTACAGCGCGTCGCGCGCGGCGTCGAGCGCGAGCCCCGTGGGCCCACCGCCGGTCACAGTCACTTGCCCCTCGCCCGGAACGAAAGAATCGTCCTCGAGCTGGCGCGTAGAGAACACGCCGACCTTGCTCGAGCCGAGCGCGGCGACGTACAACGTCGCGCCGTCGCCGGAGACTGCCATTCCCGTCGGGAAGGCCAGGCTCTTCGCCGCCTCCGCCGGCGTACCCTCCTGAGTGAAATCGATGTGCTTGTTGAGGTGCCTCGGGGTCACCCGGGCCGACGCGGGATCGATCGTCGTGATGCGGCTCTCGGCGATGTGTCCTCGCACCGAGCCGGCCGGCGCTCCCTGCGTAGGACCGAAGGCGTTGTGTCCCTCGAACCGAACCTCGTTGCGAGCGTCCGTGTTGGCGACGTAGATCCGTCCGCTCACGGGATTCACGGCCATGTTGAAGAGCACCGTGCCCACGCCGGTGAAGACTCCCGTCGGCGAGGCCACGGGTGGGTTCGCTGTTGCGTCGATCGCGAAGACGTCCTTGTCGGGCAGGCTCAGCTTGACGTGGCCGTCCCAGCGGCGACCGACGTTGTCGAGCCAATGGTTCTGGCCGTCGCTGGAATCGAGACGATACTTCACGACGAGCCCCGTGGGCGGCTGGGGGGCGCCCTGCGCGTTCGTGTGCGGAGGAGGCACGAACCCGTTGGGCGTCACGACACGTTCGTTCAACACGGTGGTTTGATTGCCCGAGTGAAACGCGGCCGCGTAGACCGTGCGTCCGTCGGGCGAGACGGCCAGCGCGCGCGGTGTGTCGGCGAACAAGGTGATCACCGTCAGCGGCGTGCCGCCCAAAGAGTCACCCTGGCTGGCGGCGTCGAAGACCCAAACGTCGGCGCGGCCCACGCCGGGAACGGCGAGCTGCGGATCCCTGCCAGTGTTCTGACCGCGATGAGCGGTCGTGATGAAGGCCCGCGATCTGTCGGCGCCCGCGAACACCACGTCGCGGGGCTCGTCGCCCACGAGGAGGGTCTGCGTGACGCGCGCTCGTTCCGGCTCGCGGACGTCGACGATGCTCACGCTGTCCGACAGATGGTTCACGACCCACACCTCGCCGCGCCGGCGCTCCGCGAGCGCGACGGGCTCGAGGCCGACCGGAACCGAAGCGACGAGCTCGAGCCGTCGTCCCTCGATGCGAAAGATCTCGAGGCGGTTGTCAGGCGTGTTCGTGGCGTACAGCCACTTGCCGTCCGCGCTCAACGCGAGCGGCCGCACCTGCCCACTTTCGAACGCGACGAAGTTGCTCCGGCCGGCCGACGGCGGCGTCGCGTTCAACGCCGCGGTGTGCGTCTCGCTGGATGTACCATCCGGTGAGCACGCAAGGGCCGCGAGACATATCGCGAAGACGGGGACCAAGCCCCGGACTGATGGTTCGCGCTTGCTCATCGAGACCTCCGAAAATATCCAACGCAGGCGTCGCTCGATATTCCATTGCCTCGGTTCGAAGTCGGAGAGCAAGAGTTTTTCTCCCGGAGGGTCTCATTCGTCCACGGACCGTATAGTGCGATACGAGTCGCGGCAGAAGCGCGTAGCTCTCAGGGAACAATTTGAAGAGTCCGGCCGCATCCGTGAGCGGCATCATCGGCGGGGTCATGAAGGAGGGTCCGCTTGACCTGAACACTGGTTCAGTGACAGTCTTGCCGACGTGCTGCGCGCGATCGAGCTCGTGCCCGAGCTGGCTTCTCATCTGATCTCGGCCCAGCGGCTCGAGGAGCGGCGGGGGCAGCGGGGCAGCGGCGTGCCTGCGCTCGACGAGTTGCTTGGCGGCGGATGGCCGCGCGCCGCGCTGAGCGAGGTCAGCGGGCGGCGCTCGTCGGGACGCACGGCGGTCGGGCTCGCAGCGCTCGGGCGCGCAGCGGCGGCGGGCGAGGCGACGGCGCTCGTCGACACGGGCGGCGCGCTCGATCCGCGCGCGGCGCTCGCGGCCGGCGTCGCCCTGTCCCGCCTGCTGTGGATCCGCTGCACGCCCGCCGAATCGCTCAAGGCGGCCGACCTCGTCGTGAGCGCGGGCGGCTTCGACGTGCTCTTGCTCGATCTCGGCGCCGAGCGCCCGCGCGTCCCGACATCGGCGTGGGTGCGCCTCAAGCACGGCGCCGAGCGCCAGGGCACGTCGGTGCTCGTCTCCTCCCCCGCGCGCGTCGTGGGCGCGTTCGCGGTGGCGGCCGTCGAGCTCTCGGCGGCGACGCCACACTTTCTGACCGACGTGAGCCCGCCGCTCCTCGACGGCGCGCGCGCGATGATGACGTGCCTGCGCCGCGCGGGACGGAGCGCCGCGGAGGCGGAGCGAGGGGAAGGGAGCGCGGCGTGCGCCTGGCTTGCGTTTTCGTGCCGCAGCTAGCGCTACAATCCGTGCTGCGCCGCGAGCCCGAGCTGCGGGGCGTGCCCGCGGCGCTCCTCGGCCGTATCGCGGCGGCAAAGGAGACGGCGGGCAAGACCAAGGGCAAACCGCGGCTCCTCGAGATCACGGCCGAGGCGCGACGCGCGGGCGTCGCGCCGGGCATGACGGCGGCGCAGGCGAGCGCGACGTACCCCGGCCTACGGTTGCTCACGGCGACGCCCGCGGACGTCGAGGCCGCCGAGGGCGCGCTCGCCGACGTCGGCTACGCTTTCGCCGCACGCGTCGAGAGCGAGCCCGAGCGCGTGTTCTTCGCGGTCGAGGATCTGGGGCGGCTCTACCCGCTCGGCGAGGCGGCCGTCGCGCAGGCCGTGCAGGCGCAGGCGGCGCGCGTCGGGCTCGAGGCGCGGGTCGCGATCGCCGACGGCAAGGCGGTCGCGCGCGTCGCGACGCGGGCGCGCGAGCTCGCCGTCGTCGCTGCGGGACCGGGAGGGGCCCGCGCTTTCTTGGCGCCGCTGCCCATCACGTTGCTCACCGAGGACGACGAGCTGCGCGCGGCCTTTCGGCGCTGGGGCATGCGCACCGCGGGGCAGGTCGCGACGCTGCCCCTCGACGCCCTGTTGTTGCGCCTGTCGGCGCCGGGCGCTCGCGTGGGGCGCCTCGCGCGCGGCGAAGACGACGAGCCCTTTCTGCCGCGACTGCCAACCGACGCGCTCGAGGAGGCGGTCGACCTCGAGTACCGCGTCTATGAGATCGATCCGCTCGCGTTCATCCTGCGCGGACTCGTCGATCGCGCGCTCGCGCGGCTCGCGGGGCGCAGCCTCGCCTGCGCGGGGCTCACCGTGCAGCTCGCGCTCGATCCGCGCGGCTTCGACGTCCGCAACGTGCCCATCGCGGCGCCCACGCGCGACTCTGCGACGCTGATTCAGCTGCTGCGCCTCGATCTCGCGCGGCGGCCACCGGACGCGCCCGTCGTCGGCGCGCGCCTCATCGCCCTGCCGGCGCGCGTGCGGGCCACGCAGCTCGACATGCTGCGCCCCGCGGGGCCGGCGCCCGATCGGCTCGCGGCGACGATCGCGCGGCTCGCCGCCCTCGTCGGGCCCGAGAACGTCGGCGCGCCCGTCGTCGTCGACACCTGGCGCGAGGAGGCCGTGGGCGTCGCGGCGTTCACGATCTCGAACCTCGCCGCGGCGAGCGCATCGGCGGCATCGTCCTCGGCGCCCACGCCGCTCGGCATCCGGCGCCTGCGTCCACCCCAGGAGATCGAGGTGCTCGTCGATCGCCGCGGGCCGACCGCCCTGCGCGGGCGCGACACGACGGCGCGCGTGCTCGTCGCGGCGGGGCCCTACCGCACGTCCGGCGAATGGTGGCACGCCTCGGAGGGAACTGACGAAGGCGGCGGAGGCGGGTGGGCGCGCGCGTATTGGGACGTGCACGCATCCGACGGCGCTGTCTATCGCGTGCACCAGGACGAGCGCGATGGGCGCTGGTTCCTCGACGGGTATTACGACTGAGGCGCGCCGACCCATGGCCTCGGACTACATCGAGCTGCGCTGCCGCTCGGCGTTCAGCTTCCTCGACGGCGCGTCGCTGCCTGAAGACCTGATCGCCGCCGCCGCCGCGAACGGCCACAGCACGCTCGCGCTCGGCGATCCCAACGGCGTCTACGGCGCGCCGCGCTTCTTCTCGGCGGCGCGCCGGGCCGGCGTCCGCCCCATCGTCGGCGTCGAGGTGACGCTCGTCGGCCACGAGACCGGCGGCCCACCCGCCCCCGTCTTGCTCCTCGTCGAGAGTCGGCGCGGCTATCAAAACTTGTGCCGGCTGCTCACGCGCGCCTGGGAGGGGCGGCGCAAGGAGCAGGGACCGGCCGCTACACATGCGTTCCTCGCCGAGCACGCCGAGGGGTTGATCGCGCTCGGCGGCGCGGCGGCGCGCACCGACCTGCCCGATCTCGTCCAGATCTTCGGCCACGATCACGTCTTCCTCGAGGCCCAACGTCACCTCGACGCGGACGAGGCGCCACGCGTGCGTGGCGCCCTCGCGCAGGCGCGCCTCGCGGGCGTGGGCGTCGTCGCGACGAACGACGTCCGCTACGCCACGCCCGAACGCCGCGCGCTCCACGACGTGCTCACCTGCGCGCGCCACGGCGCGACGGTCGACGACATCGGCCGCCGCCTGCCCCGAAACGCCGAGCGCTGGCTCAAGCCGCCAGAGGAGATGCAGCGGCTCTTCCGCGATCTGCCGGCCGCCGTGCGCGCGACGCGCGCGATCGCCGAGCGCTGCGAGTTCTCGCTCGCCGAGCTCGGCTACACGTTCCCGAGCTACCCCGTGCCCGCGGGCGAGACGCAGCAGAGCTACCTCGCGAAGCTGTCCGACGTCGGCATCACGCGCCTCTACGATCGCGACGATCTGCTCGTGCCCAAGGTGCGCGCGCAGCGGGCGCGCGAGCTCGCCCTCGTCGAGAGCCTCGACCTGGCCGGTTACTTCCTCGTCGTGTGGGACATCGTCCAGTTCGCGCGCGACCACGGCATCCTCGTGCAGGGCCGCGGCTCGGCCGCGAACTCGGCGCTCTGCTTCCTGCTCGGCATCACGTGCGTCGACCCCGTGCGCTCGGACCTCCTCTTCGAACGGTTTCTCTCCGAGGAGCGCGCGCGCAACGCCACGAACGCCGCCGATCGCATGCCCGACATCGATCTCGACCTGCCGTCGGGCGACCGGCGCGAGCTGTGCATCCAGCACGTCTATCAAAAGTACGGCGCGCGCGGCGCCGCCATGACCGCCAACGTCATCACCTACCGCCCGCGCATGGCCGTGCGCGACGTCGGCCACGCGCTCGGCTTCTCCGAGGACCAACTCGGCCGCATCTCGAAGCACCTGCCCGGCTCGATCATCGACGAGAGCGCGGCGCTCGGCCGCTACATAGAGATCGCCGGCTTCCCGCTCACGGACCGGCGCACGCGCCTGCTGGGCGAGCTCGCGACATCGCTGCTCGACCTGCCGCGCCACCTCGGCCAGCACTCGGGCGGCATGGTCTTGTGCAACGGCCGCCTCGACGAGGTCGTGCCGCTCGAGCCCGCGAGCATGCCCGGCCGCGTGGTCGTCCAGTGGGACAAGGACGACTGCGCCGACATGGGCCTCGTCAAGGTCGACCTGCTCGGCCTCGGCATGATGGCCGTGCTCGAGGACATCGTGCCCATGATCCAGCGCCACGAGGGCGTCACGATCGACTACGCGCGCCTCTCCGACGACGATCCGGCGGTCTACGCCATGCTCCAGGCCGCCGACACGGTGGGCACGTTC
>DASZFV010000427.1:0-3383 GCA_035939455.1 Polyangia bacterium | reverse complement strand
ACGCGACCTCGGCCAGCCCGGCGCGCCCCCGTACACGCGCGGCATCCACGCGACGATGTACCGCGGGCGGCCGTGGACGATGCGCCAGTACGCGGGCTTCGGCACGGCGGCCGAGTCGAACCAGCGCTACAAGTTCCTGCTCGCCTCGGGCCAGACGGGCCTCTCGGTGGCCTTCGACCTGCCGACGCAGATGGGGCGCGACAGCGACCACGCGCTCGCGCGCGGCGAGGTCGGGAGCTCGGGTGTCGCGATCTCTTCGCTCGACGACATGCACGTCCTGCTGGACGACCTGCCCCTCGATCGCGTCTCGACGTCGATGACGATCAACGCGACGGCGGCCACGCTGCTCTGTCTTTACGTCGCCGTCGCGGACGAGCGCGGACTGCCGCGCGCGAGCCTGTCGGGGACCGTGCAGAACGACATCCTCAAGGAGTACATCGCGCGCGGGACGTACATCTACCCGCCCGCGCCGTCGATGCGCCTCGTGGCCGACACGTTCGCCTTCTGCCGCGACGAGGTGCCGCGCTGGAACACCATCAGCATCAGCGGCTACCACATCCGCGAGGCGGGCAGCGACGCCGTGCAGGAGGTGGCCTACACGCTGGCCGACGGCATCGCCTACGTCGAGGCGGCGCGCGCCGCGGGGCTCGAGGTCGACGCCTTCGCGCCGCGGCTCTCGTTCTTCTTCAACGCGCACTCACACCTGCTCGAAGAGGTGGCGAAGTTCCGGGCCGCGCGGCGCCTGTGGGCGCGCATCATGCGCGATCGCTTCGGCGCGCGCGACCCGCGTTCCCTCATGCTGCGCTTCCACGCGCAGACGGCGGGGTCGACGCTTACGGCCCAGCAGCCGCTCAACAACGTCGTCCGCACCACGATCGAGGCCCTCGCCGCCGTGCTGGGCGGCGCGCAGTCCATCCACACGAACGCCTACGACGAGGCGCTGGCCCTCCCCACCGAGGAGTCGGCGCGCGTCGCGCTGCGCACGCAGCAGCTCCTCGCGCACGAGGCCGGCGTCGCCGACATCGTCGATCCGCTGGGCGGCGCGTACGCGCTCGAGGCGCTCACCAGCGAGCTCGAGGCGCGCGTGGTGGCGCTCATCGCCGACATCGACGCGCGTGGCGGCATGGTGGCGGCCATCGAGGCCGGCTGGCCGCAACGCGAGATCGAGCGACGCGCCTTCGAGCACCAGCGCGCGGTCGAAACCGGCGCGCGCGTCATCGTGGGCGTCAACCGCTTCGCCGACGACGGCGACGCGCGCGACGCCGCCGCCCTCCATCGTCTCGATCCGGCGCTCGAGACCTCCCAGGTGCAAAGGCTCGAGCGCTTCCGCGCGGCGCGCGACGCGGCGGCGGCGAGCGCCGCGACGGCCGCCCTCGCCGAGGCGGCCCGCGGCACGGCGAACCTCCTGCCCTTCATCCTGCGCGCTGTCAAGGCGCGGGCGACCCTGGGAGAGATCGCCGATACGCTGCGCGGCGTGTTCGGGGAATACAGGCCGGCCTGACTCGTTTCTGATTGCACGAAACCCGGTCGTGAGGTTACCGTTGCCTTTCGCGTTTGGGGGCTGTTTGCAGGGGAAGACGACACGATGACGAAGTCGGATCTCATCGACGTTTTGTGTGAAACGCAGAAGATGCCCAAGGGGCGGGCCGAGCTCTTGGTCAATGTCATCTTCGACTCGATGGAGGCGTCCCTGCGGCGCGGCGAACGCATCGAGATTCGTGGCTTCGGGAGCTTCGAGATCCGTGAGTACCGAGCCTACGAGGGCCGCAACCCGCGCACGGGCAGCGCCGTGGCCGTCAAGCCGAAGCGGCTGCCCTTCTTCAAGGTGGGCAAGGAGCTCAAGGAGCGCGTCGACGCCGGCGCGCGCCGGGGGGCCAAGCCCGCGCCCGCCGAGGGCGTCGCCGGGCAAGCCGGATCGTCGAGTGCTTCTTCCAATAAGAAAGACGCCGCCGAGCCCCCGACCAGTCGCGTCTCCGCCTGACGGAGCGACCTACGCTCGCAGCTCTCGCATGCGTCCTCTTGCGCAGAGCAGGTGACGTCCGAGGGCGGCGAGGAGCTCGCGCTTCCGGTCGGCCAGCACCTCAGAGCCCGAGACGCGCGCGGCATAGAGCTGCTGCATACGCTCGTCGAACATGATGAGCGAAAGCCACAGCGCGAAGGCGCGCGGCGTGTAGAGCATGGCCGCGAGGCGGCCGTCGAGCGCGAGCTCGCGGCCCACGACGGCCCGCCTGACGTCGCGGGCGTAGCGCTGGAACGCGAAGTCGCCCGACGCGAGCGCCACGATGATGGCGCGCGCCGCGAGGGGACCCTCCTCGAGGCCGACCGCGATGCCCTCGCCCGTGAGGGCGTCGATACCGGCGGCGTCGCCGACGCAGACGACGTGAGGCGCGGCGATGCGCCCGCCGCGGCGGTAGCGCCAGGCCGGCCAGCCGCGCGCGCCGTCGGGCAGCGCGACGCCGTGACGAACCAGCGCGCGGCGCAAGACGGCCTCGATGGCAGCCCCGGAGAGGGCGCGTGACGCCCGACCCCCGAGCATCGGCGTGTGCATCGCGCCCACGTTGACGAGACCGCCCGCCACGGGGAAGAGCCACACGTACCCACGCAGGCCTTCGTCCATGGGCGAAAAGTCGTAGATCATGCGCCCGCCCAGGTCTGCGCCGGCGGGCACCGGAACCTCGGCCTGGAACAGACGCAGCGGCGGCCGGCCGTCGCGCGCCAGGCCGCGCCGCACGCGGCTGCCCGCGCCGTCGGCGCCCACGAGGACCCGGGCCGTGAGGGCGCGACCCTCAGTCGTCGTGACGCGCACCTGCGCGGCAGGCTCGTCGACGGCGAAAGCGGCGAGGCCCTCGCCCTCGACGATCGCGACGCCGCGCGCCCGGGCCTGCGCGACGAGATCTGCGTCGAAGTCGCGCCGGCGCACGATGTCGACGGGCCGCTCGAGAGCGACGTCGCGTGCGTGGCGCCCGTAAATGATGCGCCCCTCGCAGCACGGGACATGCTCTACGCGCACCTCGAGACCGAGCGCCGCCAGGGCGGCGCGCGCGTGACCCGTGAGGCCGCCGCCGCAGGGCTTGTCGCGCGGGAAGCGCGCCTTGTCGAGACAGACTACGCGCCGCGCGAGGCCCGGCGCGGCGCGCGTGAGCGCCACCGCCGTCGCGACGCCCGCCGGCCCCGCGCCCGAGATGACGACGTCCCAATCGACCGTCGCGGTCACGCGCCTTTTATAGCAGCGGCGCCGACCGCGACACCACTGATATGGAACGACCCCGCAAGATAGGAATAAGTCACGTCCGGAATTTTGATCTCTCTGGATGGTGGTGAAGCAGAGTGCGAGCTGGTCGAGGACGCCAAGTCGACGGTTGATCACACTGATATTCGGGGAT
>DASZFV010000426.1:0-7907 GCA_035939455.1 Polyangia bacterium | reverse complement strand
CTCAGCGTCGAGCACGTGGAGGAGCGCGCGCAGGCGTCGCAGCCGGAACGTCAGATGCGGCACGTCGGAGGTCGGCAGGGGCGGCTCTTCGCGCTTGCAGATCCATTCGTCGAGGCGGGCCAGCAGAGCCGCGAGCGGATCGGGCACGGCGGCGCCGCGCGTGGCGGCCGGGCGTGCCACCGCGAGCAGGTGGCGCAGGAGCGCGGTCTCGAGCAGGCCGCGCTCGAGCTGACCGACGGCGCGGAACGAGCGCCGCCGCGCCTCGGGCGTCGCGTCTGTGTTCGCCTCGACCTCGGCGAGCACGCGCCCCGCCGCGGCGAGCGCGGCCTCCGTGCGCGGCCGCAGGTCGGCGCCCTCGGAGAAGGCCTGCAGCGCCGATGCGAGCAGCTCCTCGATCGTGCGCGCCCGCGCCGTGTCGTCGGGTTCGAGCGCGGCCACGAGCTCTTGGCGCAAGGCGACGACGCCGTCGTCGTTGATGGGCGGCAGCCCGCGCAGCCGGATGAGCGCGCCCGTGACGGCCGTCGCGCCGAGCTCGCTCGTCGCGCGTTGCCGACGCAGCTCGACGAGCGCCTCGATGACATCGACGTCGCCCGCCTGCACGAGGCGCTCGAGCATGGCGTCCGCGGCCTCGGGTTCCTCTTCGCCCGCGCGCGCGAGCCCGTACACCATGGCCATCCTCACGCCCGGGTCGCGCTTGCAGATCTCGCTCGCGTCGAGCTCGCGGCAGCGCGCCACGAGCTCGGGATCTCGGCCGATCCGCGCGGCGAGCGATGTCGCGGCCCGCCGCCACTCGGCCGGGCCATTGCGCGGCGAGAGCTCGCGCTCGATCTCCTCGGCAAACGCGGGCACGATCGCCGCCAGCACGCCGCGCGCCGTCGCGACGTGGCGCCACACGAGCGACTCGCGGTCGGTCATGAGTCGCGCCCACGCCGCCCGCACGGACGGTCGCTCCATGGCGCGCGCGCCCACGGGGTTGCCCTCGCGCTCCTTGCGAGCGACCTCGCACGCGGCGCGCTCGAGCAAGCGCGCCGCGAGCCGCCGCGCCGCGAGCGATCCCGTCGACGGCGCCGTGAGCCACGTTTGCTCGAGCTCGGCGTGCGAGATGAGCGCGAGCGCGAGCGCGTCCACCCCCGGGTCGCCGCCCAGCGGCAGCTGCAGCGCGAGCGCCACGCGCGCCTCGACGATCGGATCGGCGAGCGCGCGCGGCACGCTGAGCGCGAGCGCGCGCGTCACGGCGACGAACGTCGGCCCGTCGCCCGACTGCAGCGCCGTCGAGATGCGCCGGCCGAGGTCGCTCTTCTCGAGGCCCGGCGGCAGCGCCGCCGCGAGCTCGAACAGTGCGGTCGCCGCCACGGGCTTCGAGAGGAACCCGATGTCGTCGACGAGGCCCGTGAGCAGCGCGATCCGCGCGCTCGCGACGAGCCCCTCCGGGTCGAGCCCCTCGAGCGGCGCCGGCTGCACCGTCGCCACCGAGGCGAGCGCTGCGAGCCCCTGCCGCCAGACGGTGCGCCGGTCCTCGTCGCTCGTCAGCTCGTGGAGCTGCGCCAATCCGGTGAGGTAATCCTGAGCGTTGGACATATCTGGGCGCGCCGGTGGGGACCGGCCGCTCTTCATCCATCGGCGACCCGCGGGGAGGGCTGTATGTCGTGGGCGTGGCGCTTCGTGGTCCGAGGCACCTACGTCAGCAGTGGACATGATACATAGAGGGGTGTCACATCGAGTCGCGAGGGGGACGACCCAAACGCGACGCGCGGCGAGCCGAATGGGCTCGTCGCCACCCTTGGACTGGGATCTCGAACCCCATTGGAGGCGTTCATGAAGGGACAGGTCGTTTCGCGTTCGCTCACGCTGCTCGCGTGCACCTTCGTCTTCGCCGTCGCGGCGCGTTCGGCGCGCGCCCAGAACGGTCCGACCGATCCGTACGCCGGGATGGATGGCCGCCTTTTCAACGGTCAAAGCGGCTTCACGCTGCCCTACCGCCTGGCGAAGCCGCCCGCCTACGACGCGGCCAACAAGTATCCGCTCGTGATCTTCCTCCATGGCTCGGGCGAATCGGGCACCGACAACCGGTTGCAAGTCTCGAAGAACATCGGGACCACGACGGCCGGCAGCATCTTCACGACCGCGGCGAACCAAGCCAAATATCCCACGTTCTTCATCGCGCCGCAGTCGCCGAGCCCCACGGTCGGCTGGAGCTCCGGCAGCGCTCACGATGCCGTCCTCAAGCTCATCACCGCGCTGCAGGCCGAGTTCAGCATCGACACGAACCGCCTCTATCTCACGGGGCTGTCGATGGGCGGCATCGGGACGTGGACCCTCATCACGGAGAATCCCACGAAGTTCGCCGCCGCGATTCCGATGTCAGGCTTCGGCGATCCCACGATGGCGGCGAAGCTCGTCCGGATCCCGATCTGGGACTTTCACGGGGCGATGGATCCGTCGGTCAATGTCTCGAACTCACGCGACATGATCGCGGCCATCCGCGCCGCGGGCGGCTATCCCCGCTACACTGAGTACCCGAACGGCCAGCACGACATCTGGTTCATGGCGTACACCACGCCCGAGCTCCTGCCCTGGATGAACGTGCAGCGTCTGGGCGCTCTCGACCCGACCGGCGACGGAGGCGTGCCCGTCATCCCGGACGGCGGAGCGGGCGACGTGGCCACGGGAGTGGGTGGGAGCGGGGGCGCCTCGGGAACGAGCGGCGGCGACGCCAGCACGACCTCGGGTGCTGCCGGCAACGGCGCGGCGGGCACCACGGGAGCGGGCGGCGGGTCGGGGGGGGCGGGCCTTACCGGCGTCGCGGGGCAGGGTGCAGGCGGAGCCACGACGGGCGCGGCCGGCGCGGTGGGCACCGGCGGCGCGGGCACGGGCGGCAGCGCCGCCGGCACGAAAAGCTCGTCGGGCGGCGGTGGGTGCGCGGTTGCCGGAGCGCGGGCCAGCTCTCCGACGTTCGTGGGGCTCGCTCTCGCCTTGTCGGCGCTGGTGCTCCGCGGCAGCAGGCGCCGGGAACGGCGCCCCGAGGGGACTTGCAGAGGGCGCCGGCAATTTGTTAAGCCGCCGTCACCCCGCGCCCGCGCCTGACCCCCAGCATCGGCGCCAGGAACTGCCCCGTGTACGATCCCGCGGCCCGCGCGACCTCTTCCGGCGTTCCTGCCGCCACGATCTCCCCGCCGCGCGCGCCGCCCTCCGGCCCCAAATCAATCACGTAATCCGCTGTCTTGATGACGTCCAGGTTGTGCTCGATGACGAGGACGGTGTTCCCCGCCGCCACCAACCGCCCGAGAACGTGCAGCAGCTTGCGCACGTCTTCGAAGTGCAAGCCCGTCGTCGGCTCGTCGAGCAAGTACAGCGTGCGTCCCGTGTCCCGCTTGGCGAGCTCGCGTGACAGCTTGATCCGCTGCGCTTCGCCGCCCGAGAGCGTCGTCGCCGATTGGCCGAGGGAGATGTAGCCGAGGCCCACGTCTTCCAGCGTGCGCAGGATGCCGCTCAATTGGCGGTGGTGCTCGAACAGGCCGAACGCATCGGACACGCTCGTCTCGAGCACCTCCGCGATGCTGCGGTCCTTCCACTTCACGCGTAGCGTGGCCTCGTTGTAGCGCTTACCGCGGCACACCTCGCACGTGACGTAGACGTCGGGCAGGAAGTGCATCTCGACCTGCCGCACGCCGTCGCCCTCGCAGGCCTCGCAGCGGCCGCCGCGAACGTTGAAGGAGAAGCGCCCGGGCAGGTAGCCGTAAGCGCGCGCCTCTTGCGTCTGCGCAAAGACGTCACGGATGGCGTCGAAGGCCTTGGTGTACGTCGCGGGGTTCGAGCGCGGCGTGCGGCCGATGGGCTTCTGGTCGATGTCGATGACCTTGTCGATGGCGTCGATGCCCG
Source organism: Polyangia bacterium (assembly GCA_035939455.1). Lineage (GTDB taxonomy): Bacteria > Myxococcota_A > Polyangia > Fen-1088 > Fen-1088 > DASZFV01. The sequence goes on along the minus strand of DASZFV010000426.1, from coordinate 4,028 downwards.
TGAGGCCCGCGTGGCGGCCCACCAGGTCGTAGCTGCCGAGGAGCTTGCGGCGCAGCGCCGGCTGCAAGATGCCGTTGATGAGCGACGACTTGCCCGCGCCCGAGACGCCCGTGACGGCCACGAGCACGCCCAGCGGGAAGGCGACGTCGATGTTCTTGAGGTTGTGCTCGCGCGCGCCGCGCACCGTGATGAAGGCCGTGGGTTTGCGCCGCGTCTTCGGGATCTCGATGCGCTCGGCGCCCACGAGGAACTTCCCCGTGAGCGACGCCGGATTCGCGCGCAGCGCGTCGGGCGTGCCCTCCGCGACGACGCGCCCCCCCAGGCGGCCCGCTCCCGGGCCGAAGTCGACGACGTGGTCGGCCGACTCGATGGTCTCGGCGTCGTGCTCGACGACGATGACGCTGTTGCCGAGGTCCCGCAGCCGCCGCAGCGTCGCGATGAGGCGCAGGTTGTCGCGCTGGTGCAGCCCGATCGACGGCTCGTCGAGCACGTACATGACGCCCGACAGCTCCGAGCCGAGCTGCGAGGCGAGGCGGATGCGCTGCGCCTCTCCGCCCGACAGCGTGGCCGCCGCGCGATCGAGCGTGAGGTACTCCAGTCCGACGTCGAGCAGGAAGCCGAGGCGCGCGTTGACCTCCTTGAGGATCTCCGACGCGATCTGGGCGCGCGCGCCCTTGAGCCCGAGCGTCGCGAAGTGCTTGCTCGCGTCGGCGACCGTCATGGCCGTGACGTCGACGATGGGGCTGCCCGCCAGGAGAACGGCGCGCGACTCGGGGCGCAGGCGCTGGCCGTTGCAGGCGCGGCAGTGCTGCTCGCGGAAGTACTTGCCGTACCACTGGCGCGTCACCTCGGACGACGTCTCCTGCATGCGCTTCTTGATCGTGTTGACGACGCCCGCGAAGCGCACGGCCCACGACCCGCCGCCGTGCTTGCCCTGCCAGCTGACCTTCATGCGCTTCTCGCCCGACCCGTACAGCAACACCTCGCGGTGGCGCGGCGTGAGGGTCTTCCAGGGCTTGTCGAGCGGGATGCCGAACTCCTTCGACACGGCCGCGGCGACGTTGGCCGTCCAGCCCTGGTCGCGTCCGGCGCGGTCGCCCCACGGCTCGATCGCGCCGTCGGCGATCGAGAGGTCGCCGTTCGGCACGATGAGGTCCGCGTCGACCTCGAGGCTCGAGCCGAGGCCGTTGCAGTCGACGCACATGCCGAGCGGGCTGTTGAACGAGAACGACTGCGGCGACAGCTCGGGCAGCCCCACGCCGCAGTCGGGGCAGGCGCGCGACTCGCTGTAGGCGCGCTCGCGCGTCTCGCCCTCGACGGCCACCAGCACGGAGCCGCCGCCCACCTTGACGGCCGTTTCGACCGAGTCCGTGAGGCGCGCGCTCTCGCCAGCGTCGATGCTCACGCGGTCGATGACGATCTCGATCGTGTGCTTTTTCTTCTTGTCGAGGGCCGTGACGTCCTCGAGGCGCTGGATGAGCCCATTGATGCGCACGCGCGCGAAGCCGGCCTTGCGCGCCTCCTCGAAGACTTCGCGAAACTCGCCCTTGCGGTTCTCGGCCTTGCGCGCCATGAGCGTGGCGCGCGTCTTCGCGGGCAGCGTCAGCAGCTCGTCGACGATCTCGGCGGCCGAGCGCGCCGCGACGGCGCCGCCGCACAGGTGGCAGCGCTGCTCGCCCGCGCGCGCGTAGAGCACGCGCAGGTAGTCGTAGATCTCGGTGACCGTGCCCACCGTCGAGCGCGGGTTCGAGGACGCCGACTTCTGCTCGATGGCGATCGTGGGCGACAGGCCGCGCAGCTGCTCGTACTTCGGCTTCTCCATCTGGCCCAGGAACTGGCGCGCGTACGACGACAGCGACTCTACGTAGCGCCGCTGCCCTTCGGCGTAGAGCGTGTCGAACGCGAGCGACGACTTGCCCGAGCCGGAGACGCCCGTGAAGACGACGAGCGACCGCTTGGGGATGCGCAGCTCGTCGATGCAGAGGTTGTGCTCGCGAGCGCCCCTGACGACGATGAAGTCGGGCTCGTCGGCCGGGCGTCGTCCGCCGAGGACGGTGGTGGTGGGGGTCTTGCGGCTCACGGGTCGGGCAGTCTAGCAGCCCGGCGGCCGTGGGCCGGGCCAAACGCCCGCCCCGGAAGATTCGCGCGGGAATCAGATCCTCGGGCCGTTGTCCTTGGTCTGAGGGGCAGGTCAGGAGGGCCTCCCCTTGGTGGAATGATCGGAACGCGCCTTAGTCGTCGCGGGCGACGGCGGCCTTGAGCACGGCGGTCTCGAACGGCTTCTCGAGGCGACGGTTCTCGACTCGGGCGAGGAACTCGGTGGCGCGTGGCGTGAAGGCGCCACCCGTCATGAAGACGAAGCGCCGCTCGATGCCTGGGTAGCGCCGCGCGACCTCGGCGAAAAGATCCATGCCGGTCATGTCCGGCATCATGAGGTCGCACAGGATGACGTCGTAACCGCCGGGTCCGTCGAGGCGGTCCAGGCCCTCGCGTGCGTCGCCTGCGAGATCGACGTCGCAGTCCTTGGCGAGCACCCGGCGGATCATCATCGCGAGCGCCGGCTCGTCGTCGATGACGAGGACGCGGCGCCGGCGCGCGGGCGCCCCCGTCGCCGCGGGCGTCGTGGCCGGCGCGCCCGGTCCCTCGGACGCCCCCGTCGCGAGCGCCGGCAGCGCGACCCGAAAGGTCGAGCCACGGCCGGACGCGCTGTCGACCGTGATCGTGCCACCGTGGTGCATGACGATGCCGTGGCAGATCGAGAGGCCGAGCCCGAGGCCCAGGCCCACGGGCTTCGTCGTGAAGAACGGATCGAAGATCCGCGACCGGACCTCGGCGGGGATCCCGGGGCCGTTGTCGCTCACCTCGATGACGACCTCCGCCGTGGACGTCGCCTGCAGCGTGACACCGATTTCGTTCTCGGCGCGGCCGTCGGGGAGGGCCTGCACGGCGTTGACGAGCAGGTTGAGGAAGACCTGCTCGAGGCGCTGCGCGCTCCCGAGGACGGGAGGGACGTCGCCGATGCTCGTCACGAGGCGCGCGCGGTGGTGGAGCTCGTTGTGCGTGACGCGCAGCGCCGACTCGAGCACGCCGCGCAGGTCGACTCGGCCCTGCTCCTCGACCTCGGGGCGCGAGCTAGCGCGGATCTGGCCGATGATGGCCGCGACGCGCGTCGCGCCGTGGATGGCGCCCTCGAGCGACTCGCGCAGTTTCGCGACGTCCTCGGCCGGCGCGGCGAGCCTGCCGAGCTGCGCGACGGCCTCCTCGATGCCGAGCAGCGTGTACGCGAGCGGGTTGTTCATCTCGTGCGCGATGCCGGCGAGCAGCGTGCCGAGGGCCGCGAGCCGCTCCGATTGCGCGAGCCGGGCCTCAATCTCCCTGCGGCCCGTGACGTCGCGCGCGAAGCCCAGGATCGCGGGCGCGCCCTCCCACTCGATGGGCATCGATTGGACCTCGGTCATGACCCACGAGCCGTCGCTGCGGCGCGTCCGGTAGTCGCGCGGTGGCAAAGGAACGCCCGTGCGGAACATCTCCTGCGTCCGCTCGCGCATGGGGCCCTGGTCCTCGGGCGCAACGATGGTGCGCGGGTCGGTGGCGAGCAGCGCCTCGACGCTGTCGTACCTCAGCATGCGCGCCGCCGTCGGGTTCGCGAAGAGGAGACGCCGTCCGTCGTTGATCCACACGGCGTCGGGCGCGAGCTCGATGAGCTGGCGGAAGCGGCGCTCCGAGCGCTCGAGCGCTTCCATCGAGCGGCGCCGCTGGGTGATGTCGCGCATGAGCGCGATGAGCCCGGGCGCGCCGTCGAGCCGGATGGGGGCGAGCGCGACCTCGACGGGCACCACCTCGCCGTTGGCGCGCTTGACGGCGACCTCGATGAACTGGGGGCGATGGTCGTCGCGCGCGCGCGGGCCGGTCGCGTCGCGCATGGCGCGCTCCTCGGGCGCGAGGAAGTCGACCGCGGGGCGGCTCAGGATCTCCGCGCGTGCATGACCGAGGATCTCGGCGCCGCGGTCGCTGATGTACACGACCCG
>DASZFV010000425.1:0-4953 GCA_035939455.1 Polyangia bacterium | reverse complement strand
GCGCGACCTGCCACAGCCGGTCGACCTGCGACGCGCTCGTGAACGCGACGGCGTCGACGCGTCCCGCCGCGAGCGCTTCGATGAACGACACGACTCGCTCCGCGTCGCTCGCCGACGCGTACACGTACGGCGCGACGACGCTCACCGTCGCGCCCGCGCGCTCGAGGAACTCGACGAGCGGGCGGTTCGGCTCCTCGCCGTAGAGCTGCACCCCCACGCGGCGGCCCCGGAGGTCGAGCGGCGCGAGCGCCTCCATGACGCCCGCCGACGTCGGCACCGCCGCCGGCAGCGTGGGCCCGAGCCCGAGCTCGTGCAGCGCTCGCGCCGGCTTCGGCCCGCGCGTGATCGTGCGCGCCCGGCCGAGCGCCTCGACGACGGGCGCGCGAAGCCCGTGCCGGTCGGCCAGCGCGACGAGCCGCCGCAGCCCTTCGCCTGTGAGGAAGATCAGGTCGTCGAGCTCGCCCGCCGCGAGCGCCTGCAGCCAGGCGAGCCCGGGGCGCTCATCGGGCGCGTCGAGGATGGCGACGAGGGGGCAACGCAACGTGCGCGCGCCCTCTTCTTCGAGCAGCTGGGCGAGCCGATCGAGCTCGCGGGTCTCCGGCAGCGCGATCGTGCGACCGGCGAGCGGGCGCGGCGACGGAGGTGACTCGCTCATGGGCTCGGGTCACCTTTTACGGTATCGTCCCGCTCCCAACAAGGACCCCATGGCGACAAAATCCGCGAAAAAAGCTGACCCGAAGCGCGATATCAAAAAGCGCGATATCAAGGCCACGGACGCGGCCGCGGAGGCCGCGTCCGCGAGTCCCGAGGCTCAGGAGAAGCGCATCGCCGAGGCGAAGAGCCGCCTCGCCGCTGCCGACCGCAACGATCGATGCCCGTGCGGCTCGGGCAAAAAGTACAAGAAGTGTCACCTGCGGGATGACGAAGCGACCTCGATGGCGCCCGTCGCGCCGCCCGACGCGCAAGAGCTCATCATGGAAGGCTGGCGCCTCTTCGAGCAGCGCCGTCCGGGAGCGGCCGAGCGCGAGTTCGCCGCGGCGCTGAAGATCGACCCTGCCCTGCAAGAGCCGCACGTGGGCATCGGCATGGCGCGGCTCGCCGCCGGCAACCCCGACGGCGCGAAGGAGGAGCTCACGGCCGTGCTGGCCGCCGGCGAGAAGACCGTCGCCAAGCTGCGCGCCGACAAGGTGAAGGACGCCTTCAGCAACACCGAGGCGCAGCCGTTCATCCGCGCCGCGCACGCCCTCGGCTGCCTCGCCTACGACCAGGATCGCTTCGAAGACGCCGTGAAGGATCTCGAGCGTGTCTACGAGATCGACCAGGGCAGCGTCGGCACCGAGGCGCGCCTCATCGCCGCCAAGGCGCTCATGAAGCTCGGGCGCCCGGCCGACGCCGTCGCCGTGCTCGAGCCCGCGACGGCGTCCGAGACGGGCGCCGGCCGCGCCCAGCTCGGACTCGCGCTCGCCCACATCACGGCGGGCGCCGAGGCCAAGGCGCGCGCCGCGCTCGACGCCGCGCTCGACGCGAACCCGCACTACGGCAAGACCGTCCTCGGCCGCGTGCGACGCCGCGTCGAGAACCTGGCAGGCACGCAGCCGGGTTCGCTCGAAGAGGCCCTCGTCTACGCCCAGACCTACGGCGACGTCTGGACGGAGGCCGCCAAGGCCTTCCTGCAAAACGCCATCGACGACCGGCTCACCAAGAAGTCCACGGCGTTCACCGAGCCCGAAGGCTCCGCCTCTCCCAAAGAAGACTCCACCTCACCCTCGCTCGACGGGCCCCGCGCGCACTAAGACTGCTTCCAGAATCTCCAGAGGCCGACGGTGGTGATCGGCACGTGGTCGTTGTGGGTCGGCGTGGGCTGGTGCTCGGAAAGGGCAACCGTGTCGGACGTCCCACGCCGGATCACGTCACTTCTTCTCTTTGAGCTCGCCGATCCACGCCGTGATCTTCTTGTCGCGCTTGTCGAGCTCTGCCTTCTGCTCGCCGAGCGCCTGCCTGGCGCCGTCGATCGACGCGATGAGCGCCTCCGGGTAGTCGTTCGCAAGCGCGTTCAACATCACGTCGTAGTCGGTCGTGACGTTCGAGTTGCCGCCCTTCGGATCGATCGTCGCCATCTTCTTGCCCGCGGCCACGATGCGGGGGCGCAGCGAGCCGGCCAGCCTCTCGACCTCGGCCTTGGCCTTGGCCTTGTCGGCCTCGCCCTCGAGCTTCTTCTCGAGCGCGTCATACTGCCCGCGCGTGTTCCTGATGAAGGCGAACGTCTGCACGTGCAGCGGCAGCTTGCCGCGATCGTACTTGACGAGCCGATCGTGCTCCGCGACCGCGAGGTCAGCGGCCACCTTCTTCTCCGCGGCCTCGCGCTTGGCGATGCGCTCGGCGAGGCTGAGCCCGTCGGGGTTCGCGATCATCTTCGGCTTGGGCACACCGGCATCCGCCGTGGGCGGCGGCGGCTCGGGCGGCTTGACGGGCGAAGTCGGCGGCGGCGGCGCGATCGGTTGCGGCGCCTGGTTGCACGCGCCCGCGAGCGCCAGGGAAAGCCCGACCCAAGCTGCGACGGAGAGCGCTCTCGTCATGACCACCTCCCGCGCCGCTCGCCCGACGAAGGTGTCGGGGCAGGGACGCCGGCCGCAGTATTGACAGCATCGCCGCCGCACGCAACCTTGGCGCATGCCTCTGTCGGGTGACCGGGCGCGCGCCGTCGCGAGCCGCCTCGCGGCGCTCGGCATTCGCGAGGAGGATCTCGACGAGAGCTTCGTCCACTCGGGCGGCAAGGGCGGCCAGAACGTCAACAAGGTCGCGACCTGCGTCGTGCTCGTTCACCGGCCGAGCGGCACCTTCGTGAAGTGCCAGCGGGAGCGCAGCCAGGGCGCGAATCGCCTCATCGCGCGCGCGCTGCTGGCCGACAAGCTCGAGGAGCAGCGGCTCGGCAGACAGAGCGCGCGCCAACAGGAGGCCGAGAAGATCCGCCGCCAGAAGCGCCGCCGCTCGCGCCGGGCCAAGCAGCGCATGCTCGCCGACAAGCACGCCCATTCGACGAAGAAGTCGACGCGCGGCCGCGTTCGCGGCGACGACTGACGGCACGCAGATCCGACCGAACGGCGGCCCAGCGTGATGAGCCCGACGTCGTACGCGTTTATGACGCGATAAGCAACATGCAGCTCGTGAGGCTCATCTCGGTACGCCAATAAGATGTTTTCATCGGGCATCGCGTCAAAATGGCCTGATACGGCCAACCGAGTCCAACGTGTTTCAAAAATGGCTCGACGATGGTGCCATTTCGTCCTAGCCTCGTCTTCGCCTTCCCCGAAAGGAGAATTCCAGTGCCGACTCCCGTGACGACCTCACCGACCGCTCGCGATTCATCCTCGCCCCGCGAAGCGAATAAAGAAGCGACCAAGACCCCCACTGCGCCGGCGCTCGCCAAGGCCCAGACCGGGGCCGAGGCGCTCATCCGCTGCCTCGAGGCTCAAGGCGTCGAGTACGTCTTCGGGCTGTCGGGCGGGGCGGCCATGCCGATTTTCGACGCGCTCGTCGACTCGAAGATCAAGCTCATCCTCGTGCGCCACGAGCAAGGCGCGACGCACATGGCGGACGGCTACGCGCGCGCGACCGGGAAGCCGGGCGTCGTGCTCGTGACTTCGGGCCCCGGCGCGACCAACACCGTGACGGGTCTGCTGACGGCGCTCATGGACTCGGCGCCCATGATCGTGCTCACGGGCCAGACGATCTCGCCCATGCTCGGCAAGGACGCCTTCCAGGAGGCCGACGTGACCGGTATCACGTACCCGGTCGTGAAGCACTCCTACCTCGTGAAGAGTCCGAACGACATCCCGCGCATCACGCGCGAGGCCTTCCACATCGCGACGACCGGCCGCCCCGGCCCCGTTCTCATCGACCTGCCGAAGGACGTGACGAGCGCGCCCTGCACGATGTCGCTGCAGGACCCGCTCAAGATCGAGATGGACCTGCCCGGCTACCACGTCCCCGGGCATCCCGACGCGGACGCCGTCAAGAAGGCCGCCGCGCTCATCGCGCGCAGCCGCCGCCCCGTCCTCTACGTCGGCCACGGCGCCGTCATCTCGGGCGCGGGCGAGGCCATCATCGCGCTCGCCGAGAAGCTGCAGGCGCCCATCGTCAACACGCTGCTCGGCAAGGGCGCGTGCACCGAGGAGCACCCGCTCCACCAGGGCATGCTCGGCATGCACGGCACGGCGTACGCCAACAAGACCGTCACGAACTGCGACATGATCATGGCGATCGGCGCGCGCTGGGACGACCGAATCACGGGCAAGCTCAGCGAGTTCTGCGTGGGCGCCACGAAGATCCACGTCGACATCGACGTCGCGGAGTTCAACAAGATCGTGCGCCCCGACGTGTGCCTCGCGGGCGACGCGCGCCTCTCCATCGAAGACCTCTTGCCGCACGTCTCGAAGCTCGACTCGGCCGACTGGCTCAAGCAGATCGCCGATTGGCGCAAGCAGTACCCGCTCAAGTATCTCAAGAAGGGCGGCCTGCGCGCGCAGCACGTCCTCGATCGCCTCGACAAGCTGGGCGGGCGCGACTCGATCATCACGACCGACGTCGGCCAGCACCAGATGTGGGCCGCGCAGTTCTGCCTCACGACGAAGAACCGCCACTGGATCTCGTCGGGCGGCGCGGGCACGATGGGCTTCGGCCTGCCGTCGGCCATCGGCGCGCAGTTCGCGCAGCCCAAGAAGAAGGTCTGGACGGTGTGCGGAGACGGCGGCTTCCAGATGACGATGCCGGAGCTCGCGACGGCGGCGCTGCACAAGCTACCCGTGAAGATCCTCATCATCAACAACGCCTACCTCGGCATGGTCCGCCAGTGGCAGGAGCTGTTCTTCGACAACCGGCTCTCTGGCGTGGACCTCGAGGGCAACCCCGACTTCGTCAAGCTCGCGGGCGCCTACGGCATCAAGGCGTTTCGCA
>DASZFV010000424.1:0-6881 GCA_035939455.1 Polyangia bacterium | reverse complement strand
GGCTTTGCGCCCGGCGATCTCTTCGAGGCGCGCGTCATCTGGGACGGTGACGCGCCGGTCTTCGGTCGTACGTTTCTCTTCCACCCCCCCGACGCGCGCGAGGTCGTGCTCGACTGGGTCGAGCGTACGGCCGAACGCGGCGTGCCGCGCCAGGAGATCCTTTTTCACCTGTCGCGCCAGCACATCCGCTGGCACCGCCTCGGCCACACGGGCGCCGCCAAGATCTACCGGGGCGATGGCTGAGCCGGCCCTCCGACGGCGCCGGTGGTGGCGCGCTTTCATTGGCGCGGGCTTGCTCGGACTCATCCTCGTGGGCGCTGGCAACGTTTGGGTCCTCCACGCCACAGCCGCTGACGTCGCGTCGGACGTCGGCGCGGCGCCCGACCGCCCCGTCGCGATCGTGCTCGGCAACCGGGTGTTCCCCGACGGGAGCCTCTCCGGTGAGCTCGCCATGCGGGTCCGCGTCGCGCTCGAACTCTATCGCGCGGGGAAGGTCCGGCGGATCTTTCTCTCGGGCGCCTGGCGCGAGGCGGAAGGCTACGACGAGCCGAGCGCCATGGCCGCCTGGCTCGAGAGGAGGGGCGTGCCGCGGGCGGCGTTGATCCTCGACCGGGGCGGCTACCGGACGGCCGCCACGATGGCGGACGCTGCGGCGCGGGGCATTCGCGAGGCGCTCGTTTGCACGCAGCGCTACCACCTGCCGCGCGCCCTCTACCTCGCGCGCCACGCGGGCATCGCCGCGAGGGGCGTGGCCGCCGGCGTGTCTCCGGGGACGCTCTTCGATTGCCTTCACTCGTTCGTTCGCGAGACCCTCGCGCGCGCCGAGACAGTCGGCGAGGTGGCGGTGCGAGGCGTGAGCGCCAACTGAGAGGCCCTCGCGCGGCCGCCAAAGTCTTGACTTATGACGGCGCGGACCGGAGCATCGCCCGCATGAAGACTCGCGTGGCGCTCGCGGCGCTGACGGCGCTCGCGCTGTCTCCCGCCGTCGCGCGCGCCGAGCGGCCGCGCATCGCCGTCATGGAGGTGGCGGGGGCCAAGGTCGCGCCCGATCTGCGCGACCGCATGACCCACGCCGTCCATGAGGGTCTGCTCGCGTCGGGTGCCGATGTCGTGGACGGCATGCCGGCGGCCGCCACCGGTCCGGGCGGCGCGCCCTGCGACGGCAATGGCTGCGTCACGGCCGTCGCGAAGGCCACGGTCGCTTCCTACGTTGCGCGCGGCACGCTCGAGATCGACGGCCGCACCTACGAGCTGCGCCTCGAGATGCTCGACGGCAAGACCGGCGACCTCGTCGAGAGCCGCGAGGACCGCTGCGAGATCTGCACCGAGGGCGAGGCGCTCGAGATGGCGGGCGTGTCGGCGTCGGCGCTCAAGGTCCAGGCTTTCAAGAAGAAGGCGGCGCCGGCCGTGGCCGGGGCCGCCGCGGCGCCAGCGACAGCCGCGCCCGGGCAGCCTGGAGCGGTGCGCGTGGAGACCTCGCCGCCGATGGGCGGCCGCGCGGTCACGAGCGAGGAGCACCGCGAGCTCGGCTGGATCGGCGTGGGCGCGGGAGCCATCGCGGGAGCCTTGGGTCTCTACCTCATCGAAGCCGACGGCAAGGGGACCTGCTCGGCGGGCGACGGCACGCAGTGTCCCCACGTCTACTCCACGACTGTCTGGGGAATCACGTCGCTCGCCGCCGGCGCGCTCGCCATCGGGGCGGGCGTCCTCGTCCTCGCGGGGAGGTTTTAGTGCGCGTCGAACTCTTCGCGTTGGGCGCGGCGCTCGTTCTGCTATCTGCGGCCTGCACGAAGGTCAACCCGCACTACTGCAGCGGTCACTTCGAAGACGACTGCGACATGGACGCCGCGGACGCCCCGAGCGCTGAAGGCGACGTCGCGGAGGCCCGCGACTCGAGGGACGCGGCGGACGTCAGCGAGGTTGCGCCCGAGGCCAAGCCCCCCGTCTGCGTGACGGACGACCAATGCGCGGCTGCTGCAGACGCGGGCACACCCGCGTGCGGCACGAGCGACGGCGGCGCCGCGTGCGTCGAGTGCACGTCGAACTCGCATTGCAAGGGTACGAAGTCCGTCTGTGACAGCGCCGCGGAAAAGTGCGTCGAGTGCCTCGGCACCGAGGCCGCGAGCGGCACCGAGTGCAAGGCCGACTCGAGCCGGAGCGTGTGCAACAAGATGACGCAGTCCTGCGTCGCGTGCCTCGACAACACCAAGTGCAGCGGCACGGAGCCGATCTGCGACACGACGAAGAACACTTGTCGTCCTTGCACCGCGGACGCCGAGTGCAACGGCATCGGCCCCGGCGTCTGCGTCGACTACGACGGCCACTGCGCGACGGCCGGCGAGGTCGTCACGTTGGAGGGCGGCGCGGCCTGCGTGGCGTTGGGAATGCTCTTCTGCAAGGCCTCAGATGCGGTGGCCTCGCTCTCGATGATGCGTCCCATCTTGCTCATAAAGGGGCCCGACCCCGTCGGCGCGATCGATCCGCCCATCGGTGCGGCGCCCAAGCTCCTCATCGTGGGCCAAGGGGGCGCGCTCGTTGGCGCCGGCAGCGGCGATACCGCGGGCGTGCACCTGGCCGGCCCCAACAAGTTCTGGGTCCGCGATCTCAAGATCAGCGGAGGCACCGTCGGCGTGGTCGCCGAACAATCCGCCGAGCTGCACCTCACCCGCTGCGTCGTCACGAAGAATGGCATGGGCGGCATCAAGACCATTGACTCGAGCTTCGACATCACGAACACGATCATCGCCGCGAACGGGGGCGGCACGGATGTGGGCGGCGTCGCGTGGGGCGGCGTTCGGCTGGGCGATATCCCCCAATCCGGCGCGTCGAGGTTCGTCAACAACACGGTCGTCGACAACACGTCGATCGGACTCTCTTGCAAGAATTCCTACGATGCGTCGACGAACATCGTGCACGGTAACCTCGGCGGCGAGACCATCAACTGCACGGGCGCCGCGTGCTGCGGCGCCGGCGATCCCGACCCCCTGCTCGACGCCTCCTATCACCTCATGTCCGGCTCCCCTTGCATCGGCAAGATCGACGCGACGACGATGTCGCTCACGATTGACATCCAGGGCCATCCTCGTCCTATGCCCCCGATGGGCAAGCTCGCCTGTGGCGCCGACGAGTTCGTGCCATAGCTTCGCCCGGGTGGCGCTACGGCGCGGACGCCGCGCGGGACGCGAGCTCGCGGCCACGGCGGGCGAGGGGGTTCGAGGGCTCGAGGGCCAGCGTCGCCTCGTATTCCTTGAGCGCGTCGGCGTAGCGCTGGAGGTGGTAGTACGCGTCGCCGACGAGGAGGTGGCCGGGGACGGCGGCGCCGGCGGCCATCGCTTCCTTGGCGCAGCGGATGGCCTCCGGGTAATTGCCCCGATCGAACGCGGCCTGGCCGCGCGAGAGGATGGCGTCGGCGTCGGCGGCTGCGCTTGGGCGCGTCGGGACGGCCGGCGTGGTCGGCGCGGGCGCCCCGCTCGTGGCCAGTCCCGGCGGATTCGCCCCGCGCTCACCGCGCGCGCGGCGCGGCGCCATCGCGCCCGCCTCTTGCTGGAATACCGGCGGCGACACCGTCGGCCACGGGCGCGCGAGCGCTGGCGCCGCGGCCGCTCCAGTCGCGGGTGCGCCCTCAAGGAAGCGCGCGGCGCGCTTCCGGTTGACCGGCTCGGGGGCCGGGTTCGGCACGGCCGGCCGCGGTGACTCGACGGGGACGATGACGGGGGCCGGCTCGGTCGCCGGCACGACGACCCGCGCGCTCGCGACGGCCGCGACCGGCGCGTCGCTCGAGCGGCCCGCGCGACGCGCGATCGAGATGACGGCGATGAGAGCGACGAGCGCGGCCAGACCCGTTGCGACCATCCACAAGCGCGCGCGCAGCGTCGAGAGACGCTCCGTCGAGCCGCGCGGGCGCGTGCTCTCGCTCGGCGCGCGCCCAAGGTCGAGGCCGGGGGGCGCGCTCCGGACGGACGCGACGCACCGCATGACCTCTTCCTTGAGCGCGGCCATCGACGGCTGGCGATCCTTCGCCCGGCGGGACAGCGCGCGCGTGATGAGCCGCTGCACGTCCTCGGGCAGGTCGGGGCGCAGCTTCCCAACGGGGACCGGCTCCTCGGTGGCCTTCTTGTTGAGCACGGTGAGGACGTCGTCGCCCGCGCACGGCGGCGTGGCGGTCAGCATCTCATAGAGCAGGCCGCCCACGGCGTAGACGTCCGTGAGGGCGTCGGCGCGCATCCCGGCCGCCTGCTCGGGCGACATGTATACGGGCGTGCCCACGGCGACGTCGGGGCGCGTGAGGCCCCTGCGCCCCGGCACGTCGTCGCCGCTGCCCTCGAGGTCCATGTTTCGCGAGATGCCGAAGTCGAGGACCTTCACGAAGTCGTCGTCGTCCTTGCGGTTGATGAGCATGACGTTGGCGGGCTTGAGATCGCGGTGGATGATCTCGCTCGCGTGCGCAGCCTGCAGCGCGCGGCACAGCTGAGTCGTGATGAGCAGCGCCCGTCCGATGGGCAGCGCGCCTTCGCGCTCGATGAGCTTCTCGAGGTCGACGCCGTCGAGGTACTCCATGACGAAGAAGAAGGCGCCGTCGGGCGCCATGCCCGAGTCTGTGACGTCGACGATGTTCGCGTGGCCGATCTTCGAGGCGGCGCGCGCCTCGCGCTTGAAGCGCTCGACGACCTCGGCGCTGTGGCGGAAGTTCGAGTGCAGGATCTTGACAGCGAGGCGGCGGCCGATGTCGACGTGGCGGGCTTCGTAGACGCGGCCCATGGCGCCCTCGCCGCACAGCCGCTCGAGGAAGTAACGCCCGGCGAGCGTCGTGCCGACGCGCGGATCGTCGCCGAGGCCCCCCGCGCGGCTGTCGCGCCCCCCGGTGTCGTGGCCGTGCGGCGTCGCGGAGGGCGCGCGCCTGCCGCCCGCGTCGGGCAGGCCGACCTCGTGGGTCGCCGTGTCCGTATGCCGGCGCCCCGGCGAGCGCGGCTGTTGCGCTGCTGGCTGCTGCGTCTGCGGGGCCGGCGCGTGGCCCGGGAGGGGGCGCGAGGCCGCCGGCATCTCCGCGCTGAAAGCGCCAGAAAGCAGGCCCGCCGCGCCGCGCAGCAGGGTTTCGCGTTCGCCGCGCTCCGACTCGGCGACGTCGCGGAAGAGCGGCCGCAGGAAGGCGGCCAGCCGGGCCGTATCCGTCTCTGGCGTCGTCGCCGCGAGGAAGGCCGCGAGGTCGGCGCGCATCTCCTCGCCCGTCTGGTAGCGGCGGGCCGGCTCACGCGCGAGCGCGCGCATGACGATAGTGTCGAGCTCGGGCGGAACGCGGGGCGTGACGTGCGAGGGCAGCACGATCCGCGGGTCGCGTACGCGCGCCAGCGCGTCCGCCGTCGAGTCGCGGCGGCCGACCGCGTCGCCCTCGGCGGCCTGCGTGACGGGGAAGAGCTGCTGTCCCGTGAGCAGCTCCCAGAGCAGAATTCCCGCGGCGTAGAGGTCGGTGCGCCCGTCGAGCGGCTCGCTGCGGGCCTGTTCGGGCGCGAGATAGGAGAGCTTGCCGAAGATGATACCCGGCGCCGTCTGCTGCAGCTTGAGCGTCGAGCGCGCGAGGCCGAAGTCCGTGAGCTTGACCTCGCCGGTGTACGAGAGCAGCACGTTCGCGGGGGACACGTCGCGGTGCACGAGCTTGAGGCCCCCGAAGGCGTGGGCGTACCCGAGGCCGCGCGCGAGCTCCTTGACGATGAAGACCGCGACGTCGACTGGGAAGGGCACGCGTTTTTTGGCGCAGCGGTTCCAGACCGCCAGCAGATCCTTCCCGTCGACGTACTCCATGGCGATGTAGATCTGGTCCTCGTGGCGGCCGGCGTCGAAGACAGGCACGAGGTTGGCGTTCTGGAGGCGGACGACGACCATGGCCTCGTCGCGAAAGCGCTTGGCGTTGTCGAGCGCAACGAGGTTCGGCAGCACGGTCTTGATGACGCAGAACTTCTCCATGCCGCGCGAGCCCGAGGCGGCCAGGTAGAGCTCCCCCATCCCCCCGCGCGCCAGGGGCTTGAGCAGAACATATTGATCGAAACGCCTGGGAAACCCGCCCGTCTCTGCCACGTCCGCCCGTTTATACCTTTTGCGGCCCACGGTGGGGATCTCCGCATCGATTTTGGGGTAAGGTCGGAGCCCGGTCGGATGTGGGCCCCGAGACATCGCGCATGAGCACAGGCACGGAGACGGAGGAACGGAGCGCCCTCACTGGAAAGCGCGTCGTCCTGGGCGTGAGCGGCGGCATCGCGGCGTACAAGGCCGCGGAGCTTTGCCGGCTGCTCGTCAAGGCCGGCGCGACCGTGCGGGTCGTCCTCACGGAGGCCGGCGCGCGCTTCATCACGCCGCTGACGCTGCAGGCGCTCTCGGGGCACCCCGTGACGCAGAGCTTGTTCGACCCGGCCGAGGAGGCGCAGATTGGCCACATCCGCCTCGCCGACGAGTGCGACCTCGCCGTGATCGCGCCCGCGACGGCCGACGTCATCGCGCGGCTCGCGGCGGGACTGGCGGACGATCTCCTGGCCGCCGTCGTGCTCGCCTCGCGCGCGCCCGTGCTGCTCGCGCCCGCCATGAACGTCAACATGTGGGAGAACCCGCTCACGCAGGCCAATTTGGGCCGGCTGCTGGGCCCCGCGGGGTGCGGACGCTTTCAAACCGTGGGACCGGATCGAGGCGCGCTCGCCTGCGGCTGGGTCGGGCCGGGGCGGCTCATCGAGCCGCAGGAGATCCTGACCGCGACGGCGCGCGTGTTCGCGCCGCGCGATCTCGCCGGTCGGCGCGTCGTCGTCGCCGCGGGCCCGACGCAGGAGCCGGTCGACGACGTTCGCTTCCTCGGCAACCGCTCGTCGGGCAAGATGGGCTTCGCGATCGCGGCGTCGGCG
>DASZFV010000423.1:0-3579 GCA_035939455.1 Polyangia bacterium | reverse complement strand
CCGCACATGGCCTAGACGGCTCTCGCGAGGTCGCGGGGCGCCGTGCCCCCGTAGAGCCGCAGCAGGCGGCCCACGACGGTCTCGAGCGCGGAGGCCTTATCGACGTCCGCGCGCGCGTGCCGCCCCATCTCCTGGAGCTCGATCGCCGGCAAAGCCGCCGCTGCACGCAAGCACGCCGCGAGCGCCGCGGCGTCGCCCACGGGGAAGAGCCACCCGTTGCGGCCCGTGACGACGAAGTCCTCGCTGCCGCTCACTTGGCTGGCGAGCGCGGGCAGCCCCGAGGCCATGAACTCGAGCAGCGTGTTCGAGAGGCCCTCGATCGTCGAGGGAAGGACGCCGACGTCGGCCTCGGCGAGGATCTCCTCGACGCGATCCTGGTGCCCGAGAAACTCGATTTCGGCCGCGATGCCGAGGCCGCGGGCCTGCGCGCGCAACGCCTCCTCGAGCGGACCGCCGCCCACGAGCCGCAGGCGCACGTCGGAGCGGCCCGCGAACGCGCCCGCCCACGCCTCGAACAACGTCGACAGCCCCTTTTCGGGCACGAGCCGCCCGACGAAGACGGCGGTGAAGGGTGTGCCGGCCGCCCGCGGCCCGCGGCGCGCTGCGAACCGCGAGGTGTCGACGGCGTTCGGGAGGACGACGATGCGTTCGGCGGGGAAGCCCTGCCGCTCGAGCTCGGCGGCGATGCGCGTGCTGATGGCTTGGAACGCGGCGCCCCGCCTCAAGAAGCGATGCGCCACGGCGTCGAGCGGTCCCCGATCGGGCGCCATGACACCCTTCTCGAGCTCCCACCAGCCGGAGATCTTGACGATCACCGGCTTGCCCAAGAGCGAGCCGATGAGACACGCCACGGCCCCCATGTGATGGGCAATGTGCACGTGCCACGCATCGTAACGCCGCCCGCGCCCGAGAAGGAACGCGGCGAGGCGCAGGCACATGAGAGCCCCGCCGAGGAGGGGCCAGCGCGGGTAAGACAGGCGGCCCACGGGAATGCCGGAGCAGCGCTCCGCCGTGACTTGAGGGCCGAAGGAGAAGAGAGGCGTCATGACGGCCACCTGCTGTCCGCGCCGGATCAGATGGCGGCAAAGCGTGCGCACCTGAGACTCGGCCCCGCCCCCGCCCCGCTTCGTGAAGTCGCTCTCGAGCACCATGAGGACGCGAACGGGCCGCGCCTCGCCCGAAGGCCGTGTCCAAGCAGGTACGGTCGGAGCAGGCGTCGCCGTGGCCGACGCCCCGCCTTCAGGCGCCATCCACGTACCTCCGAAGCCACAGCTCGAGCACGAAGAGGCGATAGAGAGAGTCGGCGTAGTCCCAAGTGCCGCGCTCGTGCTGGGCCAACAATCCCTCGACGAAGGATGGCTCCCACCAGCCGCGCGCGCGCGAGCGCCCGTCGAACAACGTCTGCCGCACCATGCTCTTGAAAGACCCATCCGTGCGCAGCCAGACAGCCACGGGAAGGCCGAAGCCCTGCTTCTTCTTGCGCAGGATCGCCTCGGGGAGAATGCCCTTCATGGCGCGCTTGAACAGGAAGCGCTTCTTCAACCCGCGCACGATCTGACGCTCCGGAAGGTGGCTCATGTGGTCGACGAGCACGGGATCGAGGTAAGGGAAGCGGACGCTCACGCCCAGTGACCGCGCCGCTCCATCGACCTTGCGCAGATCGTTCTGCGCGATGGCCATCATGAGGTCGAGGCGCATGATCCGGTGTAGGGGGCCGCCGCTCGTGCCCAGCCCGTAGACGCCCCGCATGAGCTCGAGCGAGGCCTCGCGGCCCACCGCGCGCCGAAAGTCCGGCGTGAGCATCTCGTGATAGTGATCCGACGCGAAGGAGTCGTCGGTGTAGAAGCGGTCGGGGTTGGGCAGCGAGGCGCGCTCGAAGAAGTTCTCGACGCGGTTGAGGAGGTGATGGTCGGCGCGGCCGGCCAAGCGGCCGACCCGGCGCCCCAAGGCCTTGAGCGGCTCGGGCATGCCGTACCAGGTCTCCATGACCTGATCCTTGGCGTAGCGCTCGTTGCCGCCGAAGATCTCGTCGCCGCCGTCGCCCGCGAGCAGGACGTGCGCGCCCTTGCTCTCGGCCAGCTCGACGCACGCGAGCGTCGGGATCGCCGAAGCGTTGCCGAACGGCTGGTCGTAGGCGTCGATCACGCGCGCCGCGAGCGCCTGGGCGCGCTCGTCCGAGACGGTCTCGAAGGTGGGGTCGGCGCCGCAGGACTCGGCCGCCGTGCGCGCGAAGCGGAGCTCGTCGTAGTGCTCCTCGGCGAAGCCGATCGAGAAGCTGCGCACGCGTCCCTTGCCCGGTTGGCGCGCGAGGATCGACACGATGCTCGAGCTGTCGGTGCCGCCCGAGAGGAAACACCCCCAGCCCTGCTCGGCGCGGGGGCGGTAGTCGTGCACGGTCGCGACGATGCGCTCCGTGAGGGCGCGCGCGAGCACGTCGTCGGCGTCTCGCCGGTCTTCGGGGTACTCCGGCACGTAGTAACGATCGAGCTTGGGCGTCGCCCCGGGCCGCCAGCTCCAGCGCGTGGCGGGTTCGAGGCGTCGGATGTCACGGAAGATCGTGCCGGGCGCCGGAACCTGCGCGAAGTTGAGGTAGTGGTAGACGGAGGCAAGGTCGATCGCGCGCTCGCACCACGGCGAAGCCGCCAGCAGCCGCAGGTCGTTCGCGACCAGCACGACGTCGGCTCGAACGAGCGTGTAGAGCGACAGCGTCGAGAAGTGATCGGTGACGGCGCAGACCTGGCGCTCGCCGGGATGCCAGACCACTTGCGCGAAGCGACCGCGCCAGTCGTTCTGGGGCGGCGTGCCCGCCCCGAGGGCGCGGGCGCCTGCCGCGACGTCTCCCGCGACGAGATCGGCGAGGGCGATCCAGCGCGTGCCCGCGGCGTCCGCGCCACGCTGGACGTCGCCGCGCACCGCCGCCTGCGCCGGTTCGGACGGCGCCGAGAGCGTCGTGAACCCGTCCTTGCCGAGGCCGCTCACCCACGCGTGAGTCCCTGGGCCCCACGCAAAGACGAAATCGCCGAGGACGCTAGGCTGCTGAGAGGGATCGGGCGAGCTCATCGGCGGTGCGGGCGATTCGCGAGGTGCTGAAAGAGTGCCTTCGAGGTGCATGTACGTCAAACCCTTGCCCTCGGCACCGCCGTCAAGCCCCGAGCAAACGGCGACGCACCGATCGGTAAGCATCGTCGCCGAGCGCGCGCTTCGCGAGATCGAGGGCCGCGTACCGCACCTGCGCCGCGTAGAGCGCGCGCCCGCCCCGCAGCCACGACTCGAGCGTCGCGTCGTCGAGCTTCGCGGTCACGGCTAGCCTGCCGAGCGTCGGCCCGTCGCCGGGGCGCACGCGGCCGGGCTTGGAGTTGAGCACGTGGGTGTAGCCGACTTCCCGCGCGACGTCGGCCAGCGCGGCGGGCTCACGTCCGCCCGCGGGCGCGAGCAAGGTCACGGGCCGGCCCACATGCTCCTCGATCTCGAGGCGCGCACGCCGCAGATCCTCGCGCAGGCGCGCGGGCGGAAGCTCGGTGAGGAAGACGCGGTGATCGAGGCCGTGCGACTGGATGGACATGCCTTTGTCGGCCATCT
>DASZFV010000422.1:0-4161 GCA_035939455.1 Polyangia bacterium | reverse complement strand
GCCCGCACGGCCTGATACAGGTCCCAGGCGAAATGGCGGTCGTCTGTGGCCAGCGTCGTCTGGTCGCTCCCGTCGACGGCGGGCGCCGTTATGCGCACTTTCGCGGACTTCACCTCGGTCGCCGCCGGGCTCGGGGAGGAGCATCCCGCCAGGGGGGCGGCGAGGGCGGGGGCGAGCAGCAGGAATCGAAGCCAGGACGGCTGCCGGATCGCGTTGGGCATGGGCACTTGCGATGCAATTCGGGCGCCACCCGTCGCGTTTCGCGGACCCCTTCGGGACGCGGGCGCGAGCGTCGCACCCCTCAAAAATTCGTGGTCAGGCGCGAGATCGGCGCCCGGGGCGACCTTCGCCCACGCCTCACGGCTTGGCGAGTGACAGGGCGTCGACCTGGCGACCGTCGACGCTCTGGAAGCGTGCACGCAGCGAGGTCGCGTCCGCCTCGACGAACAGCGCGCCGGCGCTCTCGTTGAAGCGCGCCACGCTGCCCGGGACCGTCGCTCCGAACGCGTAGAACGCGGCCCCGCCCAGGCCGTTGACGAGGTAGGGCAGGCCGTCGATGTCCAGGCGTTCGTAGTCGTGGTCGTGCCCGGCGAGGACGAGGTCCGCGCCCCACTTCTTGTACGGCCAGCGCAGCTCGAGCGCCGAGCCGTGCGGCCCCGACGAGTAAGGCGCGTGGTGCATGGTGACGATCTTCCAGCGCGCCGTCGAGGTCGCGAGCCCGCGCCTGAGCCAGGCGGCCTGGACAGAGTCGGCCGTGTTGCCGTCCGGCTCGTTGGAGTCGCTGTCGAGCGCGAACACCTGCACCGCGCCCCACGTGACGTCGTAATAGCGCTCGTTGCCCGGCAACGCGAAGTAGTCGAGATACGGCCGCGCCTCGGGCGTGTACCAATCGTGATTGCCGAGCGTGGGGAAGAAGCGGTTGCGCGCGGCGCCGCAGCCGAAGCGGCCGACGTAGGGCGCGATGAAGTCGTGATAGAAAAGCCCGACGTTGAAGTCGATCGTCTCGGCGGACCCGAGCGGATAGTTGTTGTCGCCCGTCGTGACGACGAAGTCAGGCCGGAAGCCCTTCACGAGATCGGCGACCGCCTCCTCGGCGGGCCCGGCGTAGCCGTAGTCGCCGATGGCGGCGAAGCGCGTGAGGCCGCCAGCGTCGACCGGCGGCGGCGTCGCCGGCGCGCAGCCACCGTCGGGGACCGTCGCGGCGCGCGGATGCCAGCCCGCGGTGGTCCGCGCGGGTTCCGCTGGCTCGCGGAGCGTCGTTCCGGGCCGGATCGTGACGACGAGGACGGCGGCGGCGACGGCGGCGACGGCGACGGCCGCCACGAACAGGCGACCGCGCGCGCGGAGAGACGACACGCGCCGATGCTAGCACGCGGTCGCGCTCGGCCTCGCGGCGTGCGCGCGGTCCCGCGGTCGAGGCGACGCGCGAGGAGCGCGACCGGCGCGCGCGCCTAGAACGTCCCCCAAAAGCCGCCGGGCGCGACGTGCACGCCCGGCTTGGCCGGGAGCGCGAGCAGCGCGCCGCCCTCGGTGTAGGGTGCGATCTCGGCGCGCGGGCGCGCATCGAGGAGGAGCCAGAGGCTCCCCGCGAACGTCAAGCCTCCCGCGCCCAGCGTGATGAGCCCCGCCGTGCACATGCCGTCCCTCCCGTGGAACACCCGACCGGTGTGAGGACGAGACCCGTGACGACGGCCATGCCCGTGAGCGACATGAAGGTCATGCCCGCCACCCACTGGCCGCGCGCCGTCGGGTGCGCCTCGAGCTGCAGATGGGGCGCGTCTTGCTCGAGCAAGTTGGGGACCTCGATCCGATCGGGCGCGGACATCGCCATGAAACCGTCGTCGCGCGCGCGCAGCAGCACGGGGTGCGCGGGGTGCACGAAGCGGGCGCAGGGGGTCGTGCAGATGACTTGATCGTCGGAGTACACGTCCCAGCGGGCGGCCGGGTTGGCCGAGAGGAAGTCGACCTTGACGGTGCCGGGCGGACCCTCCTCGGCGGCGCGTCCCGGCAGCGGCGTGAGGAAGACCTGGATGGGCGACGCGCAGTTGCCGTTGGGGCTCTCGGCCGTGCTCTGCCCGCAGGCGTCGAAGTCGCCCGCCGAGCGGAGCTGCTCGGCCGAGAGCGCGCGCTCGACCTTGGCCTCGCCCATCGTGAGGCTGGCGCCCACGTTGCCCTGGCGCTCGCCCCCCGCCGTGAGCGAGAAGGCGCCCACCGACAGCGCCGTCACGAGGTGCGTCGCCTGCGCGCACGCGCCGTCCGTCGGCACGTCGCCCACGCCCGCGCCCTCGAGGCGCAGCTGCCCGGCGACGACGGTCTTGACGAGCAGCTTGCCCGTGCGCTTGAGCTCGCCCTCGAGCGAGGCCGCGCCGAGCGGCAGCTTCGCGTAGAGGTCGTCGGCGTCGTTGATCGAGAGCGAGTCGACCGAGGGCGTCGTGCGCTGCCACTGGTAGCTGCCGCGAACGCGGCACTGCGGCAGCACCCGCAGGCTGCACCCCGAGTACGCGACGGCGACGGCGCCCGTGTGCGAGAGCACCTCGAGGTTCGCCTTCTCCGACGCCGGCCACTCGGTGACGAGCGGGCTCGACTGGCTCGCGGCGACGCGGCACTTGCCGAGCTCGCTCGGCGCCGTCGGCAGGATCGTCCGCGCACCCCTGGTGCCCGTGCTCCAGAGGCACGCGCCGCCCGAGAGCGCGAGGAGCGCGTACGCCCCGAACGCGACGACCGGACCCGACCCGCGAACCGCCATGCGTCCCCTCATTCTGCCGCGCCGGGCCGGCCGGCTCCAGCGACGGCCGTCACGGCGCGCGACAGCGCGTCGTCTTCTTGCGCGGGGCCGGTGGTCCAAATGACGCGCCCGCTCGCGTCGGCGATGAAGCCGCGCGGCAGCTCCGTCACGCGAAAACGCCCGGCCAGCACGTGACCAGCGTCGTGCACGACGGGGAAGGTCAGGTGGTGCCGGTTGATCATTTGCACCGCGCCCTCCGCGCTGTCGTCGAGCGAGACGCCCACGAGGTCGAAGTCGGGCCGCGCCGCGTGCAGCGCCTCGAGGGCGGGCAGCGTGCGCTGACAAGGGCGGCAGTAGGCCGCGAAGAAGTCCACGACGAGAGGGCGCCCGTTCGCGCGCGCCGACGCGGTGTCGAAGACGGGACCTTGGACCGTGGGTCGGCGAAAGCCCGGGACGGGCCCGCCCAGGAGCGGGCTCGGCGACGAGGGCGGCGGCGGCGCAGGCGCGTGCGCGCAGGCGCCGAGAGCGATCGCGCCGAGGACGACTTGTGGGCGCATGGCGACGCCCATCGACAGAAGTGGCGCCGCACCTGAGGTCGGCTCCCGCGCGGTCCGGTGGGCGCCGGGCGTTGCGCCTCGCGCGCGTGCTCAACGAGTCCTTCCGAGCCTCGCGGCCCTCACGGCGCGAGCGGCGGGAGGCCGCGGCGCCCCGACGTGAACTGCCGGACGAAGTCCGTCTTGGGCCGTCGCTCGAGCTCCGCGAGCAGCCCCCGCTGGACGACCTCGCCGCGCTCCATGACGAGCACGTCGCCGTCGAACGCCGCCGCATCGTCGCGGTCGTGCGTGACGACGACGGTCGGCAATCGCCAGGCGCGTAGGCCGTCCGCGAGGAAGCGGCGGACGTCGCGCCGGACCGAGACGTCGAGCGCCGCGAGCGGCTCGTCGAGCAGGAGCGCGCGCGGGCGGCGCGCGAGCGTGCGAGCCAGGGCCACGCGCTGCGCCTCGCCCGCCGACAGCGCGGCGGGCCGTCGGGCCGCGAGCGAGGAGATGTCCAGCTCGCGCAGGGCGTCCAGGGCGCGCGCGCGGCGCTCGTCGCGCGACGGCGCGACAACGCCATAAGCGACGTTTTGGAGCGCGTCGAGGTGCGGAAAGAGCGCGTACCGCTGCGGCAGAAACCCCAGGCAGCGCCGCTCGAGCGGCACGTCGACGTCCTCGTCGTGGTCGAACAGCGTCACGCCGCCCAGGGTGATCCGCCCGCGCCGCGGCGTCGCGGCGCCGAGGATCATCATGAGCAGGCTGGTCTTGCCGGCGCCGTTCGGTCCGACGACCACGAGCGGCGTCTCCGACGCGCGGAGGGCGACGTCGATCGCCAGCGCGCCGGCGCGCCCGCCCACGTCGACCTCGAGCGCGCTCATGGGCGCGCTCCCGCGCGGACGC
>DASZFV010000421.1:0-10071 GCA_035939455.1 Polyangia bacterium | reverse complement strand
CGGCCAGCGGCTTGCGCGCCTTGGTCTCTTCGCTCGAATGCTGCGGGTCGCCGTCGACGTATTGGATGATCCAGTCTTGCAGCCACTGCTGCATGTCGTCACGGGCCTTGAACGATCCGATCTTGTCGCGGACGATGCACTTGAGGTAGTGCGCGAAGCGGCAGGTCGCGAACAGGTAGGGCAGGCGCGCCGCCAGGTTGGCGTTGGCCGTCGCGTCCGGATCGTCGTAGGTGCCGGGCTTCTGGAGCGACTGCGCGCCGATGAAGGCCGCGAAGTCGGAGTTCTTCTTGTGGATGAGCGGCATGAAGCCGTTCTTAGCGAGCTCGGCCTCGCGGCGGTCGCTGATAGCGATCTCGGTGGGGCACTTCATGTCGACGCCGCCGTCGTCCGTGGGGAACGAGTGCGTGGGCAGCCCCTCGACGGCACCGCCGGCCTCGATGCCGCGGATGCGCGAGCACCACCCGTACAGCTTGAACGAGCGGTTGATGTTGACCGCCATGGCGTAGCTGGCGTTCATCCAGGCGTACTTGTTCGTGTCGGCGCCGGCCGTGTCCTCCTCGAAGTCGAACTCCTCGACGGGGTTCGTCTTCGCGCCGTAGGGCCGCCGCGCGAGGACGCGCGGCATTGCGAGGCCCAGGTAACGCGCGTCCTCGGACTCGCGCAACGAGCGCCAGCTCGCGTATTCTGGCGTCGTGAAGATCTTCGTGAGGTCGCGGGGGTTGGCGAGCTCGCTCCAGGACTCCATCTGCAGCAGGCCGGGAGCGGTGCCCGCGATGAAGGGCGCGTGGGTCGCCGCCGCGATCTTGGACATCTCGCCCAGGAGCTCGACGTCGGGGCCGCTGTGGTCGAAGTAGTAGTCGCCCACGAGACAGCCGTAGGGCTCGCCGCCCAGCTGACCGAACTCTTCTTCGTAGAGACGCTTGAAGATGGGGCTCTGGTCCCAGTTCGTGCCCTTGTAGCGCTTGAGCGTCTTGCCGAGGTCCTTCTTCGAGATGTTGAGGACCCGGATCTTCAACATCTCGTCGGTCTCGGTGTTGTTGACGAGGAAGTGAAGCCCGCGCCACGCGTTCTCCAGCGCCTGGAAGTCGGCGTGGTGCATGATGGCGTTGATCTGCTCGGAGAGCTTCTTGTCGATCTGCCCGATGAGCGCGTTGATCGATTCGACGACGTCCGAGCCGATGAGCTTCGTCGACTCGAGCGCCTGCTGCGCGAGGGTGCGGACCGCGTTCTCGACCTCTTCGCGCGCGCGGTCTGACTGCGGCTTGAAATTCTTCGTCAGCAGCGACGCGAACTCGTTCGTCTCGGTCGTCGCCGCCGCGCCTTGCGCGCCCTGGCTCTTCTCATGTTCGGCCATGATCTACTTTTCTCCTTCGGTCGGCTTCGGTGAGGCGGCGAGCGTCTTCATGAGGGCTGGATCCTTCATCACCTTGCCGATGAGGTCCTCGGCGCCGCTCTTGCCGTCCATGTAGGTCACGAGGTTGGCGAGCTGCTGACGCGCCTCGAGCAGCTCCTTGAGCGGGCCGACCTTGCGCGCGATCGCCGCGGGTGAGAAGTCGTCCATGCTCTCGAAGGTGATGTCGACGCTCATGTTGCCCTCACCCGTGAGCGTGTTCGGCACGGCGAACGCGGCGCGCGGCTTCATGGCCTTTAGCCGATCGTCGAAGTTGTCGACGGAGATCTCGAGGAACTTCCGGTCCGGCACCGCGGCGAGCGGCTCCTTCGGGTTGCCCGAGAGATCCGACATGACGCCCATCACGAAAGGCAGCTGTATCTTCTTCTGAGCGCCGTAGAGCTCCACGTCGTACTCGATCTGCACACGGGGCGCTCGGTTGCGCGCGATGAATTTCTGGCTGCTCATGGGACCACCTGCCTCCTGGGTTTGAAACGTCGCCGCCCTAGTCGGTGCGGCCCCTCAAGTTTTCGATCTGGTTCACACCGTCGGGAGCGAGCTCTCGAATGATGTCGAAGAACGACATCGCGACGAGCTTCTTGCTGCGCTCGATGAGCATCGGGATGGGACTCGAGGGCTCGTGGCGCGCGTAGTAGGCGATGACGCGGTCGAGCGTGCGAATGACATCCTCGCGCGACGAGATCTCGCCGGACACGCGCGGGGCTGGCGTGCCCGCGCCGTTGGCGCCCGCGTCGACGACATCGATGGGCCGCCGCTGGGCGAGCCGCGTCGTGATGAACCCCTCGGCCTTGCGCATGGCCACGGGTAGGCGCCCGAGCGCGAGCCTCTGGCCGGTCTTCTCCGACACGGCGGCCTCGAGCGCCGACAGGGCCGACAGGCTCGCGGCGATGGCGGCCGCCGTGGCCTCGAGCGTCTCGAGGGGGGCCTCGGCCATGGCGGCCTCGAGCGCGGTCACCGAAGGCGCGGTCGCCGCCTCCTCGGGCGTGGGCGGCGTCTCCCCCGTCGCGATCTCGATCTCGCGAAGCCCGAAGCGCCCCGCGTGGCGCGACGCAACGATGGGCATGGCGCGCACGCCCGCGATCGTGGGCGCGTCGCCGAGCCCGGCCAGCACGTTGAGGCGCGCTGTCGGATCCTTGCCGTCGTCTGGATCGAGGCGCGGGTGAACGCCGTCCCAGTGCTGCTCGAGCATGGCGCGCAGCACGCCGAGGGCGGCGGCGAAGCCCTGCCAGCCGTCGACGCGGATGAGCGCGCGCGTCAGTTGCAGGGCGACGCGCAGGTCCTTGGTGCGGGCGAGCAGGGCGCGTGCCTCGCGCTCGACGAGCGGCCACTCGGGGTCCTCGGCCTTGACGATCGTGTTGCCGATCTGCTGCTCGGGCTTGCCGACCGCGGCGCGCTCGAGCGCCACGAACTGCGCGTCGTATTCCAGATTTGGACCGCACGGATCTTCGCCCGCGATCGGTTGGGAGAACCCTGAGATGTCGACGGACGCCATGGAAAAGAGCCGAACGGCGCCCCTAACTTAACATTCACGTGGTCCGGGTTGTCAATTCCCGAAAGACTACGGCATTTTGTCGCAGGTCAACCCCGGAGGCCAAGCCGCAGGGCGGATCCTTCTCGGAGTCGCGACTCCGGGCTATGCTGCGCGCCTTCGCGGTGACGGACTCATGATCCTCGAGGTGCACGTCAAAGATGTGGTCTCGGGCGCCACGCAGACCCTCCGGTTCTCCGAGTCGCCCGTGCGGATAGGCCGCAACCAGCTCAACGACATCCCGATAGAGGACCCATTCGTCTCCGAGTGGCACGGGGTCATCCGGTTCGATGCCCACGGTGTCGCCTTTTTCGACATGGGCTCGACGAACGGGGCGCTGCTCGACGGCAAGCGCATCCCGAAGAACGTGCCAGCGCCGCTCACGGTCGGCTCCATGCTCGTGCTGGGGCGCCACGAGGTGACCGTGTCGCCGCCTTTGCCCGTGGCGCCCGAGCCTTCGGGTGCGGCGGGCGGGTTCCACAAGACCATCGGGCTCGGTCAGGAGCTGCCGGCGTTGCGGCCACCGTTCGCGGACGGGGCCGTGAGCTTCTCCTCGGGGCGGCGCGGCCGACCCGGCGCGGCCCTGGCGCCCGCGCTGCCCGGGGCGCCTGTCATCGGGGCTTCCCTCGGCTCCGCACCCGTGGTACCCGCGCCTGCGGCGACCGCGCCCGTGGAGCCCGGACCGCCGCCGGCCGCGGCGGAGGAGATCCTGACGGCGTTCTGCGAGGCGTTCGTCGGGTTGCGGAAGGGCTTCGAGCAGTTCGGGGTCGAGGTGGGTGTGCGCACGGTCAACGGGGCGACACCGCTGCACCGGGCGCGCTCGAGCGAGGAGGTGCTCGCCTACCTGCTCGACCCGAGCGTCGACCACGCAGCGGCGGCGCGCGAGCTCATCGCGATCTTCGCGGACTTCGGGATTCACCACATCGCGATGATGGAGGGCATCACGGAGGGCGTGCGCGCGCTGCTGCAGTCGCTCGACCCGCGCGCCTACGAGCTCGGCGGCGGGGGCCTCTTCTCGGGCGGCAAGAAGGCGAAGGCGCAGCTTGGCACTTACCTCGAGCACTTCGACCAGCTGATCACCGATGACGAGCAGTTGCACGGCGCGATCTTCGGGCACGAGTTTGCGCGCGCCTACGCGAGCGTCACGTTGGGGGACGGCACGGGAAGCGGCGAGCGGCGCCGGGGCCGGGACGACGAGTGAGCGCCGCCGCCCCAGCGCCCGCCGCGTGTCCGAGCGCGGGCCGGCGCCGCGCCGCGCTCTCTCGCGCGGTCGCATTCGCTCTCGCGGCGGGTGGCGCGTGCGCGAGCCAGCCCGTCGTGCCCGCGGGCCCGGCGCCGCTGTGCCGCATCGACACGCTCGTCGCCACGGACAAGCCCTTGCGCGAGCGGCGCTACCCGGCGCAGTACTGGTTCGTGCTACTCGTGAGCGGCTATCAGACGTCGGGTGAGATCGCGCGGCCCGCGCGCGACTGCCGCGGGCTGCCCACGACGCTCGTGCACGACGGCTGCGCGTCCGAGCCGCCGTCTCTCGCGCCGCCTGCGGCGCTCACGCCCGCCGACCTGCACGTCGCCATGCTCGGCGACTCGAAGCGGCTGGTGTGGGTGGAGACCAACCACCTGCCCGATGGGCGCGCCGAGGGGCCGGTGGCGATTGTCGAGCTCGACGAGCGCGGCCTGTCCGTGCGCGCGCTCGGCGTGTTGCGCGCGTTCCACGACAACGTCACGCTGCGGCTCGCCTCGCTGGGCGGCGGGACCGTGCTCGTCGCGGAGAGCGAGCGCTGCGAGACGCTGCGTACGCGCGGCGAGGACGGGCGCGCGCCGCGGGCGTGCGACCGCGCGATCCGCGTCGTGCCGCTCCTCGAGAGCCGGTTCGTCGACCGGCCGGTCACCGATGAGCGCGGCCAGTGCCTCGAGCCGGCGTTCTTCCCCGTGCGCGCGTCGGGGGCGGCGCCCGACGGCGCCCGGTACCAGCTCGAGGGCGCCGTGAGCTTCGCCGCTGATGCGTTCACCGTGCGCGAACAGCTCGCGCTCTCCGAGGACCACGAGCGCAACGACGCCGCGGCGAGCTCGTACGTGACGCGGGTCGAGGCCGAGCGGCGGCTCACGTGGCGCGGCGGCTCGCTCGTTGCCAGCCAGGCGAGCCTGCTCTCGCGCTGGATCGCGCGCCACGCGAGCGGGCCCGGCGCGGCGCCTTAGATCAGCCTTCGAGCGCGGCCCGACGCGCACCCGGCATACGCGGCTCAGCGTCCGCGGCGCGGGGCGGTCATGCTCATGCCGCCGTCGGTGGTAGCCGCCGTGCCCGAGCGCGCCGACTTGAAGACGAAGCTGCCCGTGCCGAGCCCGATCGTCTCGCCGTCGGACAGCGTGTGGCGTTTGCCGATCGGGCGCGCTTCGACGGAGACGGACCCGCCGAGCGGCGTCACGACGAAGTCGCCGCCCGAGATCGAGATCTCGGCGTGCTCGGGCGCGGCGCCGGGATCGCCATCGAGGCGGACGGAGCAGGCGGGGCTCGTGCCGAGCACGCTGCGGGAGCCGTCGAGGCGCAGCGTCTCGCCGCGGCGCCCGGGGCCGCCGGCGCGCACGAGCCAGGCCACGGCGATGCCGCGGCTCGAGGTGCTCTTCGAGCGGAGGGCGTCCTGGATCGCGACCGCGACGCCGCGAGCGCGCGGCGAGGCGAGCGCGCTCTGGCGCTGGGAGGCCTCGCGCAACGCGCGCGCGAGATCCTCCAGGTTCATCGAGGCGAACGTCGCCGTCTCCTCGGGCGGCACGCGGGCCGCCAGCGTTTCGGCCGCGACCTCGGGCGGCAGCTGCTGCTTGATGGCCGCGACGAGCACCTCGCCGAGGATCGTCCCGAGGCCGGGCCGCGCCTGCGCCTTTTGGGAGAGGATGTCCTGGATCTCCTTGATGCGGAGGCGGCCCGGGCGGGTGCGGAAATAGGGGAAGCTCGGGTCGTTGAGGATCTCGGGATCGAGATCGACGAGGACGCGCGCGGCCGCCGAGCCGCGCCCGCGCGACAGCTCCTCGACGGCGCGCTGCGGGGAGGCGCCGCGCCGGATGAGGTCGTGCGCGGCGCTCACGATGCCCTCCGCGTCGAGGTCGTCTTCGTCGCCGGCGCCGTCGTCGCCGCCGCGGCGACGGAGCACGAGCGCGACGGCGGCCGCGAGCGCGAGCGCGAGCGCGCCGCCCACCGCGATCAACCCGCCGCCCGTGCCCCCCACCGACGCGACGACGCCCACGTCGGCGCTCAGGCGCTGGCCGCCCGCGTTCACGCGCACCGAGACGCGGTGGGGCGCCGCGATCATCCGCCAGGCGAACGGCGGAGGCACCTGCACGCGCCGCAGGTCGGCGAGCGCCTGGCCCAGAGACTCGAGCGTGTTCTCGAGGTCGTCGACCTGATCGAGCACGCGCAGAAACCCTCCCGCGGCGTCGTGCAGGTCGCGCAGATTCGTGCTGGCCTGGGCGGCATCGGCCGCGTCGCGCGGCGGGAAGCTGACGACCAGAGGCATGATGCCCGCCTCCCGCAGGCGCCTCCCGAGTGCCGCGAAGTCGCCCGGGCCTTCGCCCTTGGGATCGGCGAAGTCGCGCCCGTCGGTCACGAGCAGCAGGATCTTGAGCGACGCGTCCTCGGCCGCGAGGTCGCCGAGGTCCATGGCGACGGCGTCGAGCAGGTTCGGCCGGTAGGACTCGAGGTAAGGGAGCTCGTCGAGGCGCCCCACGTCGGCCGCCACGAGGCGCGCGCGACCCTGGCGCAGGCGGCCATAGATCGTGGGCATGATGGCCGTGCGCGGCGGCAGCCGCTGGAAGAATGAGTGAACGCCCTCGAGCAGCCCCGACGGCACGCCGTCGATCCACAGGTAGACCAGGCCCACGGCGACGGGCGGGCGCCAGGTCGCACTCGCCTCGGCGGCGGCCGCCGCCCACTCCGACAGCGGCGTGGCGCCGGGCGCGGCGTCGGCGGGCTGCCCGTCGAGGAGCACCTCGATCGAGGCGGCTTTGAGCGAGCGGCCGCTCTCGTCGACACCGCCCACGAAGAGCGTGAGCTCGTGCGCCGCGGCGTCGGCGCGCGGCTGGCTTGCGATGAGCGTGGGCGCCGCGCGTGCCGTCGCGGCCCCGTGCAGGCCCAGCGCCGCGACGAACGCCCCCAGCCGCCGCCGCGCCGGCTTCATGGCGCGCGGGCGCCGGCCGCCGGCAACCACAGCGACTTGAAGAGCAGCTCCGTGGCGCCGATCTTGATGATGTCGCCGTCAGCGAGGCGCATCTGCTCGTTGGGGCCGAGCTTGTGGGCGTTCACGAAGGTGCCGTTCGCCGAGGGCCCTGGGTCCCACCGGTCGCGCAGCGTGAAGGCGTCGCTCTTGGCACGCGAGCGCGGCCGCTGTAGCACCGAGTGCCCGCCCGACATGTACTCGTCGGCGATCTCGACGAGGTCCACGCCCCCGGCCTCGAAGGCGCCCAGGCGAGAGAGCACCACGGCGTCCGAGTCGAGCTCGTAGAGCCGCCCCGCGCGCTCCTTGTCGATCGAGCGCAGCACGACGAGCCACCCGAGCACCATGCCCGGCGCGCCCGCTTGGAGCGCGGCGGCGTCGCTGCCGAACATCGTCTTGGGCGCCACCATCGTGGGGCGGCACTTGCCGCAGGTCGTGCCCCAGCCCGCGAGCATGGGCTCGCCGCAGTTCGGGCAGGCGACCTCGTTCGACATCTCGGGCGGCGGCGTGGGCGCGGCGCCCGCTCGCGAGGTCCCGCCCGTGGCACCCGGCGCGCCCGAGCGCGGGCGGCGTTGCGCGGGCCGCCGCGGGACGGCCGCTCGGCGCCGCGGCGTGACGACGTCGGGCGGAGCGTCGTCGGCGCCGCCGAAGAGTCTTCTCAGCTTGTCGAACACAGTCGCGTCGTCATCATAGGTTCCGCTCCGTGGAGGGTCAAACCTCCCCAGGCTCCTTCCCAGGCTCTTGGCGCGCCCGTAACATGGCGGCGCACGATGGGTTCTTCGCAGCGATCGGTCGCCCGGCGGCGGCGTCCCCGCTCGCTCGCGGCGGCGCTGGCGGCCGCCGCCTTCGCGGCGAGCGGCGCGGAGCTCGGCGCCGCGCCCGCGGGCGGCGGCGGGCCATCGACCGGAACGTCGATCGTCATCGCGGGCCGGTCGTTCGACGTGGGCCGCCCCGTCGTGTTGTGGAGCGACCCGCAGGGGTTCGACGCCTACCAGACCCGGTGCATCGATCAGACGGGCGGCTGCTGCGACGGCTCGTCGCCGCGCTTCGGCGCGCGCAAGGGCGTGGTCGACCGGTCGCTGCCCGAGCTCCAGGACGCCGTCTCGCAGCTCGTGCTGCACTTCGACGGCTGTGTGAACTCGCGCTCGTGCTTCAAGTCGATGCACAACCGCCCGCGCCCCGCCGGCAGCACGGGCTGCGGCCTGTCAGCGCACTTCATGATCGACGCCGACGGCACGATCTACCAGACGCTCGATCTCGTCGAGCGGGCCTTCCACGCCGAGGAGGCGAACTCGGGCTCGGTGGGCGTCGAGATCTGCAACCGCGGCCGCGTCGACAAGGCGGAGTGGCCCAAGCTGCCGCCCGACTACCGCGCGCGCCCCGAGAAGGACGTCGTCATCAACGGCGAGCACCACCTCGCCTATGAGTTCCGCGCCGAGCAATACGACTCGATCATCGCGCTCGCGCGCACGTTGTTGCGCGTCTTCCCGCGCATTCGCCCCGTGATGCCCGAGAAGGACGGCGCGCCCATCATGGACACGCTGCCCGACCCGCTGTCGTTCGCCGGCATCCTCGGCCACCTGCACGTCGACCTGCAGAAGCAGAAGTGGGACCCGGGCGCGCTCGATTGGGGCCGCATCATGCGCGCGCTCAACGGCTTCGAGCTGCCCGTGCAGGTGCGGTCGTTCACCGAGGTGCCGAAGGCGCAGGCCGACTGGCTGGCCGCGCGGCGCGCGCTGTTCTTCGCGGCCGAGGAGCGCGCAACCGGCTTTTTCCCGATCGCGTCGGGGCGGCTGTGGCACTCGGGCGTCCACCTGCGGGCCGCGCTGGGCAGCCCCGTGCGCGCGCCCACGCGCGGCCGCGTCGTCGCTGTGCGTCGGGGCGCGGGCCAGGCAGATGCGTCGTCGCACGCGTTCGTGCTCATCCGTCACGAGCTCACCGTGGGCGACGAGCCCGTGACGTTCTACTCGCTGCTCGCCCACCTCGCGCTGCCCGACCTCGGCACGCCCGCGGCGGCGGCCATCCCGTGGATGCAGGCGCTCGCGCGCGCGCCGCGCGAGACCCAGGCCGCGTTCGAGGCGGGCGCCGTCGTGACGCTCGACGAGCGCGCTGAGGCGGGCGACCTCGTGGGGCAGGTGGGCCTCGTGAGCCGCGGCGCCGAGCAGGGCCCTGAGGTGCACTTCGAGATCTTTACGACCGAGCGCCTG
Organism: Polyangia bacterium; assembly: GCA_035939455.1. Taxonomy (GTDB): domain Bacteria; phylum Myxococcota_A; class Polyangia; order Fen-1088; family Fen-1088; genus DASZFV01. The sequence goes on along the minus strand of DASZFV010000421.1, from coordinate 723 downwards.
GGTGGCGCGCTCGGCCGCGTTTTCCATTACGTCAACGCTGGCGCCGACGGCCCCCTCGTGCGGCGCGCCGACATCATCGCCGCCGTCGACGCCAACGGAGACCAGGAGGTCGACGCCGCCGAGCTCGCACGCTTCTTCCACGCCGGCGACTACGACAAGCGCCAGGCGCTGCGCAACCTGGCCGTGCGCCACCGCCACGAGTGGGGCGACCACACGACCGAGGACGAGGTCGTGGGCCTGCGCGAGCTCGCGGGCGTGCCCGAGGCCGACCGGCGGCGCATCTACAAGATCGCTATCGCGCCCTATGTCTTCTGGAGCGACGACCTGTCGCGCGCCATCGGCCTGCCGATGAACCAGACGATCGTCTCGTACAACCCGCTGACGTTCCTCATGGAGATCGCCGCGCGCAGCAACGGCTTCGAGCCCCCCCGCGCGCGCGGCCGCGAGATCGGCGACGCGAGCCTCGAGGCGCGCAAGCTCGCGCACGTCCCCGTCGCAGACTGGACGAGCCCGCGCCGCGCGCCCCTCGAGCCGCCGCTCTTCGGGCCGCCCGTCGGGCTGCACCTCGCGGCCAAGCGCAAAGAGGACATCCCGCTCATCGAGCTCGCGCCGACGGACAGCCGGTGAGGCGCGCGGCCGGGGCGCGGTCAGTCGATGATGGGCGCGCCGTTGGTCGAGAGGGTGACCGCGGAGAGCTGCCGCGAGCTGCCCGGGACGATGTAG
>DASZFV010000420.1:0-8741 GCA_035939455.1 Polyangia bacterium | reverse complement strand
GTCCTGCGTCTGGCAGGGGACGAGCGTCGCGAACGCCTCGTTCACCGCGCGATCGCCCAGCGTGTCGGCGGTGCTGTAGTACGCCCCCATTGCGGTGTCGCTAACAAAGATGCCGGTGACGTTCGTCGTGAAGCCGTCGACCGAGACGTCGGGCGGGATCGCGCTCGTGTCGATATTCGTGAGGTGTAACAAGTCCGACACGGTTCTCCCGTACTCGGCGAGGTTGAGCTGGCGCAACATCCGAGGGCTCGGCACCTCGACGCCCAGTGGAACCACGGCGCCTGAACCGCCGACGCCCGTCGCCGAGCCACCGGACGTCCCCGTGGTCGCCGCTCCACCAACAGGAGACTGACCTGGGCTCATACCCGGCATGCTGATTTGGCCGTTGCAGCCCACCAAAAGGCCCGCGACTAGGGTAGCGGTCGCAAGGCCCACACCGGTTGCTAGTATGTTACCGGTCACATTGGTGTGGACGATGCTCGTCCCGCGCGGCAGGCAAGAAAAAGGACCCCGCGTCACCCTAGGGTCGTCTATAGCAACCTGGCCCATGAACTATCCTTTAATATCCTATGGTTGCGACATGATCGCTGATCCCGGTGAGGTCGAGTATGTCGCCCCCGGTTGGACTCCATTCTAAGCTCTTTCGTCAGGCAATTCCCAGGCCCTCCAACTTCATAGAGATGTCCCCTTGGTCATTTTGGCTCGCCCGCGTCGCATCGCGGCGGATGCCGGTGCGTCAGGGAGCGCGGGCCTGGCCGGGCCGTGGCCTCAAAATGTCCGCGCGAAGCTGACGCTTGTCGACGGGGCCGAGCCGTCGAGCGCGCCTGCGCGATAGCGGCGCAGGCTCTCGGTGGCGCCCGTGGGCTGCGTGAGGATGATCACCTCGCCGATGGCGGCGCCGCTCACGGCGTTGAAGATTCCGGCGGTCCAGTGACGAAACCCAACGATGAGGAAGAGCCCCACGCCGGCGTTGAGGACGACGTTGCCCGCGTGCAGCCACCAGCGACGGCCGTCGGCCTGATTCTGAGCGTCGCGCACGAGGCGCGTCTCGGCGTCGTCGAGCAGAGCACAGACGTCATTTTGGGCGCCGTCGCGCGCCGCGATGCGTGAGCGCAGCGCGCGCGAATCGGCGACGACGTCGAGGGGCGCGATGAGGAGCGGCACGATGCCAACGCCCGTCGTGACGGCCCCGGTGTACCAGTCGATGCGCTCGGCGGGTTTGACGAAGGGGAGGGGCGCGAGGTTCGCGATCGTGCCGACGCCGAGCGCGATGCCCCACGACCAGGTCCAAAGCCGCGCGCGGCCGGCGCCGCGCGCGAGCTCGGCATCGATCCAGCGGAGGCGAAGCTCGGGGTCGAGTGCGCCGACGAGGGCTGGGGAGTCTGCGTTTGCCAGGCCGAGGGCGGGGCTCGGCCCGCAGCTCGAGGCGCGCGCCGCTGGCGCCGCTGGCGCCGCGAGCGCGACCTGCGCGAGGCCGGCCGCGAGCGCGACCTGCGCGAGGCCGACGGCGAGCGCGACCTGCGCGAGGCCGGCGCTGATGACGAGCGCGGGTGCGCGACGCGTCGCCACGCTCAGTGTCCGTGCGGCAGGCCCGTGCGATATCGCCCGTCGCCGTCGACGTCGAGGAACACGGGGTTGGTGAGCGCGAAGGGGTAGGCCGTGAACGTCTTGCGATCGCCGACGACGGGGGCGAGCGATTTCTCGCCGTCGACGCGGACGACGACGTAACCGTCGCCCGGCGTCGTGAGGTCGAGCGTCTCGTGGAAGCGCGCGACGTCGGTCCCGGGGGCGACGGCCCAGCGTTTTGCCTCATGTCCGTTGAGGTAGAGCGTGACGCGCTCGACCGACACCCAGGGGGCCGCTTGCACGGTGACCTCGGCGTGCACTCTGCCGCCGCGCGCCGGCACGAGATCGCCGATGGTGCCGTTGTTGACGAGGAGGCTCACGAAGGGCGCCGTCGTGAAGAACGCGTGGTGCGCCTTGAGCGCGCGCGCGACCTGCTTGCCGTCGACGAGGGGCGGGCGATCGTCCTGCACCTTGACGTAGTTGCGCGGGTAGCCGCCGATGTTGAAGTTGAGGTGATGGGTGTCGGAGTTGCCCGTAGCCGTCACGAGGTGCTCGTGGTTGAGCAGCGAGAACCAATCGTCGACGACGCGGTCAACGCTGCGGCGCACCGGATCTTGGTAGCCGTTCATGACCTCGACGGCGTCGAAGTCCCACGAGAAGCCGTCCTTCTCGGCGCGGTCGCCCCGGGCGTCGAAGTGGGCGATGTCGAAGTAACCGATCGCCGAGTCGAGGCGCGGGTGGTGCACGTCGATGATGGCGCCGGGCGCGTTGACGCGCACGTCGTTGAAGAAGTCGACAGGCTTGCGGCCGTGCACGAGGACGGCGCCCTGGCCGGGGCGCTCGAGATCGTGCGGCAACGGGAACGCGCCGAAGTGGCCCCAGACGGCGGTGGTCATCTCGTCGCCGACGGCGCTCGTGATGAAGCGGCCGGCGTCCAGTTCGCGGATGAACGGGTCGTAGTCCGACACGACGTTGTGATCGGTCGAGACGATCATCTGCACGTCGTCGGCGACGAACTCGTAGATGCGATCCTGCATGGGCACGCGCGAATCGGGGGAGCGCGCGGCGTGCACGTGAAAGTCAGCCGAGATCCAGCCGGGCGTCTCGACGACGTGCTTGAGGACGGCCCGGACGACGGCCCCTTGCGCGGCGATCTTCACGCGGCGACTCGTGCTGATGTCCCATTCGGGGCCGCGGCTCACCGTGATGTCGTAGGTGCCAAACGGAACGTGCACGGCGCCCACGCCCTTGAGCGACATGACGCGGTTGAAGGCCAGGAGCGCGTCGCTCTCCTCACGCCCGATGTCGACCTTCGTGAACTGGGGATCGGGTGAGCCGTCGCTGCCGACGAACGTGAGCTTGCAGGGGATCGGCTCGCCCGTCTGGGCGTCGCGAACTTCGAAGGACAAGCCGCCCTCGGGCGCGACGACCGGTAGCGGCGGCCGCGGGGGCGCCTTCGCGGCAGACGAAGCGCGCGGTCCCAACGCGACGACCGCGAGGGCCGCGGTGGCCGCCATGGCGCTGCCGGCGACGAGCAGACTGCGGGTCCGATGAGTCGGCATGTGGCGGGCAGCATCTCACGAGTTCGCGAAACCGGCACTTGCGCGGGCCTGCGCCGCCGCCCATCCGCGGGCGAATCGCCAGCCGTGAGACCGCTCAGCCGGTCCCGACCACGCGCACGACGAAGAGGACGACGCCCGCGAGGGCGATCGTTCCGCTCACGGCGCGGACACCGCGCTCTCCGAACCGGGGCGCGCGGTGGGCCGTGAGCACGAGCGGCAAAGCGAGCGCGAGGACGCCGAGCTGGCCGAGCTCGACGCCCAGGTTGAACGAGACGAGGGCCACGGGGATCTGCGCGTGCGGCAGCCCGATCTCTCTCAGCGCGCCCGCGAAGCCGAACCCGTGGATGAGGCCGAAGGGAAACGTGATGCGCCAGCGACGGCTCGCGTCCTTGACGAAGAGGTTCTCGACGCCGACATAGGCGATTGAGAGCGCGATGGCGGGCTCGACGAAGTGGGGGCTCGGCGCGAGCACGCCCGTCGCCGCGAGCGCGAGCGTGATCGAGTGCGCGAGCGTGAAGGCGGAGACGACGCCCACGAGCGAGCGCAGGCTGCCGCCCACGATGATGAGGCCGAGCAGGAAGATGAGGTGGTCGTAGCCCGTGAGGATGTGCTCGACGCCGAGCACGAGCATCGACCAGGCCATTCCGGCCGTGCTCGAGGTTCGGCCCGCCTCGTCCAGCGTCCAGGTGGAGTGGGCGCGATCGAGGACCTTGATCTGGGCCTTGCCCGCGCGGAAGACGCGCGCCAGGTGGCGGTGGCCGGGGACCAGGGACTCCAGGATCGGCGCCGCCAGTGTCACCCGACGCGGAACCTCGGGACACGTGTACCGCACCTGGACAACGATGCCGCCCTCGCCCTCGAGCGCCCACGCGCGCTCGAGTGAGCCGGCGCAGGCTTTCCCGTCGGCCTCGACGGTCAGGCCGCCCACCACGACACGCACGAAGGCGTCGTGACCGGCGGCGAGCTCCTCGGCGTCGATCGACCCGTCGTGGTCCGTGTCGATCGCGGGCAGGAGGCGGGCCACCTCGCGAGCGGCCATGCCGACGTCGCCGCTCAGCACCCTTCCGTCGAGGCGGTACTCGCCGCTCGAGACTCCGACGGCGTGGGCGAAGGCGGAGCGTTCAGATGCGAACGCGGCGAGGCTTAGCGCGGCCGCCGCGGTGACGGCGGCCCGCTGGAACGCTCGCCCAGGAAGCCTCGTCATCGGGGCACCATCTCACCTCTCGGGCGACTGCGCGACGGGCGCGCCGCCTGCCACCGCCCCGACGTAAGGCGCATCGGTCAGCGTCCCCAGGAAGGCCACGACCGCATCGATGTCCTCATTGTCTAGCGGCGGAGGGGAGCCCTCTCGCCGGTTGTAGATCGGGGCGTAGATGTTGATGTTGCCGCGGTACTTCGAGGGCACGTCGTCGAACTTCTGACCCGGCGGGTAGACGAGGCCGGGCGCCACGGCGCGACGAGCATAAAAGACTACGACGTCGCGCAGACTCTTGAAAACGCCGTTGTGCCCGAACCGGTCGCGAACCGCGACGTTTCGCAGCGACGGCGTGCGAAAGCTCGAGCACCACTTCCCGTCGCTCGAAGGCGTCTTCGTGTCCTTCCGCTCGCAGAGGCCGAGATCGAAGGAGGCCGCATTCCGATTGCCCGGCAGCTCGCGGTTGCGCGGGATGGCGATCGGATCATACCCGTAGTCCGTGAACATCGACTCCCCGGGGTTGGTCGAGGTCTCGGCCATTCGGTGGCAACCCGAGCAGGCGCCGCGCCGGCGGTCCTTGAAGATCTCCAGGCCCCGCCTCTCGTTCTCCGTCAGGGTCGCCTGGCCGCGCACGTACGCGTCGTACTTCGAGCTCGCCGGCGTCATCTCGTCGCTCGTCAGATAGGCCTCGAGCGTCGCTCCGACCCCGCGCAGAACCGCTTCGGGCTCGCAGGACGGGCCGAGCGCGCTTCGAAATTCCTTCGCGTACGGTCCCCGTACGATCTTGCCGGCGAGGAGTCGCGGCGTCCCTGCGTTCATCTCGTCGGGGTTGAAAAGAGGCTGCCGCACCAGCTGCGCGAGGCTGTCGGAGCGCCCATCCCAGAAGAAGCCGCCCCGCGGCTCCGGCGCCGGGGCCTCGTCGTCCTCGAAATAGTGGAACTTGGGCACGTACCTCATGTAGAGGACGGACGGTGTCGAACGCCTGGCGAAGTGCGCCGGGCGGCTCCCCAGCGGAACGCCGAGGCTCGAGCCGTGCCGTCCCGAGAACGCGCGCGCGGGATCGTGGCAGCTCGCGCAGCTCGTCCCGGGCGGCTCCGATAGGCGCTCGTCGAAGAAGACTCTCTTGCCGAGCGCCACGAGCACCGGATCGTCCGGCGGTCCCTCACGGGCCGGCACCGGTAGGACGTTCGTGCGTCGGGCTGATATGACCGGCCCGCGAGGCAGCTCCGGCAGCTTCGCCGCGGCCCACGCCTCCCTCGCGGACGGCTTGGGCGGGGTCGGAGGCGCGCTCTTGCCGCACGCACCAAGCGCCAATACGAACGCGGCGCCCGTTGCCGGGCGCCGCCAGGATGCTCGTTTTCGTTTCAGGTTAGCGCCTCTACGTCTCGCTCGCCTTCGTCGCCAGGGACGACCCGAGCCGAGCCACGATATCGTTTGGACCCGGTCGCGGGCTAGGGGACGTCGTCATACAGGCCGACGGTGTTCCCCGCGCCGTCCAGGCAGCTGATCTGGGTGCCCGGCGTGCTGTCGCACGTGCCGCTGCAGGCGAGCGGAGCGGCCATCGTGCACACCGCGATGATCGAACCGTTCGTGCGGTATGACGTGAACTTCCAGTTCTTCGCGCCCACGGCGCCGACCCGATCCATGACCAAGAAGCCAAACTCCTGCGAGTAGGCGAAGGCGCTGACGACGGTGCCCGGCGCCGGTAGGTCGCCGTTGGGGTTGAAGGTGGTGGGAAGCGCGGCGTCCAGATTGTCGCCGCCGTTCCCGGCGACGAAGGTCGCCGGGTGGTTGCTGGAGAAGTTGAGCGCCTGGAAGTCATGCACGTGACCGTGGACGGCGATGCCGGTGTTCGGCGGGTAGTAGTTCCCCGGGAAGGCCGCGTTCATGACCGATTGAAGACCCGCGTTGCCGGTCGTGGGGGGGTTGGCCGCCGAGTAGCCGAGGACCGGGTGGTGGACGGCGAAAATGTTGAGCATGCTCGCGCTCGACAACATGGCCGCCTCCCCGAGCTCGACCGTGTAAGGCTGAAAGGCCGCGGGAGAGTAGGCGGTCTTCGATGTGTTCGACGAGTCGAAGGAGATGAAGTTCGTGTCGCCAATAGAGACGGCCCAGGGATCGTTGTAGTTGCCGACCGTGTCGTTCGCCGCGAGGTCACAGGTCTTCATGCCGGTGTTATCGTAGGGGTTCGGGTCGAGGAACCTGTACCAGCCCTGGCCGGCGCGGTTGCAGACCTCGTGGTTTCCGCGGACCATGATCCACGGAGCCGCGGCGAGCAGGGGAGCCGCCGGCGTGAAGAAGTCCGCCGCCCAGGTGTCCGAGCCGTAGCCCCAGGGCGTTCCGGCGCAGGCCGTGTTGCCCGGCGGGCAGGGATTGTCGCGATACTGGTAGTCGCCCACGTGAAGGACGAGATCGGGCTGCATGGCCGCGGTCGCCGATGCGATGACGGGGAAGGGCCATTGGGTCGGATCGCCACAGGCCTGGTAGACGTTTCCGATCGAGACGCGGCAGCCCGTGTCGCCGATGATCACGACGCGGTTCACGACCGCCTTGGGGAGCGGCAGATTGATTCCGGCCACGGTGGCCGTGGTGGCGCCCGCGGGCAGGAGGAACTCGCAGGTGGTCGTCGTGAACACCGACGGCTTCGAGTTGCCGGACGTCATCGCCGCGGCGAGAGTCGTGTCGGTGCTGGTCGGGCGGACCGGCACGGTGGCCGGCAGCGCGCGAACGGTCATGGGGCTCGCCGACCCGTTGACGGTGATCGAGGGGCAGACGGTGTAGGGCGTCAGAAGCCTGGCGATGGCCTGGTTGTTGGCGCCGATCTCGACCCAGGCGGACTCGTTGAGCACAGAGTCCGGCGGGCAGTCGAGGAGCACATTGAAGGTGTCGCTGCAGGCCGGGTCGCCGTCCGTGACGGTCAGCGTGAGCGTCACCGTGCCGGGCTGCGCGCAGGTGAGGGTCGGGTTCTGCGCCGAGGCGCTCGAGAGCGTCCCCGAGCTCGTCGTCCAGTGGTAAGAGATGGGACTCGGGCCGGAGTCGGGATCGTCGGCCGTGCTGCTGATGGCGATCGTGTTGCCCACGGGTGGGGCCGCGCTGACGGCGCTGACCGCGGGGCAGATGTTGATCGTGCCCTCGACGAGGACGCTGCCCGTCGTGTGGGCGCGGTTGCACGAGATCGCGACATGGACGGCTGTCGTCTGAGCCGCTCCGACGTTGAAGAGGCCGGACGTGCCGGTGCAGGTCGTCGTGCCGTCGGTGGCCGTGCCGTTCAGCGCCACCTGGTAGGCCGTGCCGGCTGGGACCGCGCCCACGAGCGTGCTCACCGTCGTCGAATTGGCGACGTTGATCGAGCCCATGCGCGTGCTCGGCCCCGTGAGCGAGTACGAGAACGTGTCGACGGTGATTCCGGGCGCGAGTTGCAGGGCGAGCACGACGGCGCCGACATCGCCGCCGGGCGTCCCCGTCGTCGCGCCGTCAGACGCCCCGACGCCGCAGCCGGCGAGCAGCGAACCGCCCACGCAGAGCGCGGCCAGGACCAGGGATGTTCTCTTGTTCATCGTGATCGTCTCCGTGATTTGCCGAGAAGAACGGGCCAGAGGGAATCGAGGCGCGCCGGATGGACTGCGCGTCGAGCGCGCTGCCGGCATGTCCCACCGCGCAGCAAGGTGTGCGCCAACGTCGCTGCTCGAGGAACGGTTTCAAAATGAGGAGATAGCGAGCATACGGGCCGCGCGGTCTCCGACTCCCGGAGGGTACCCACCGATTTTCAGAGCCGCATCAGTGGCGGTGCCGATGGTGCAGATCCTCGCCGTGCTCATGCGCGTGCGTCAGAGCTTCGTGGCGATGGACGTGGCTGTGAGGCCCGCGCGGCGGGACCTCGTGCACGTGGTCGTGGTGCTGATCGTCGTGCGTGTGCAGGTGCTCGTGCTCGACGGCCTCGTGCTCGTGCACGTGCCCGTGTCGCTCGGTGAGGTGGAGCCACACACCCGCGATCATGAGGACGGAGGCCACCGCGAAGCGCGGGCCGGGCCAGGGCGCGCCCGCGACGAGCGCGAGGGCGGCGCCGACGAAAGGCCCCGCGGAGAAGACCGAGGCGGTTCGCGCCGCGCCGACGAGGCTCTGCGCGCGCAGGTAGAGCTGCAGGCTCACGCCGTAGCCGGCCGCGCCGAGCGCGACGAGGACCACGGCGGGCCCGAGGTGCGGCGGCGCCTCGACGAGCGCGAGCGCCGTCGCGGCCGAGGCGGCGCTGCCGAGGAGCCCCTTCCACGCGACGAGGGTCACGGGATCGCGATCGGCGAGCGCGCGCGAGAGCAGATTGTCCGTGGCCCACGCGAGGGTCGACGCCGCGACGAGGGCGACGCCGAGCGCGCCCGCGGGCGCGCCGCGGGGCGCCGCGAGGAGGGCCGCCGCCGCGAGGA
>DASZFV010000419.1:0-4997 GCA_035939455.1 Polyangia bacterium | reverse complement strand
CGACTCCTCGAATCGTCGTTGATATCCCAGCGCCCAGACCAGATCGGCCGAGATTTCTGGCAGAAGGTCGTCGTGATGAGACGCAATCGAAGCTCGAAGTGCATCCTCCAATGTCTTCTCGGCGTCAGCAAAACGACCAAGTTCGTTGTCGGCCGCGCCAGCGCGCGTTAGTGCTTCTGCTTCTAGTGGCTTGTAACCTAGTGCGTGCGCCTCACGGATCACCGGCGTCAGGCGATCGAGTGCTGCGAGAAACCGCCCGGAGTCGTGAACGGCCTTGATCTGCCCGAGCTCCCGTCGCAACGCTTCCACGCGAGCCTTGACCGCCGGGTCAGGCGGAAGAATGAGCGACTTGAGTTGCTTGATGTCGCTACATCCTTCGAGTGGCGTGAGCGCATGAGCGGCGTCGATCGCGTGTTCGACGACCTCACCGTTCGCACCGGCGAAGACCTCGGTGAGCGCGCGCATGCTACTCAGGCGATCGTTCAGACAACCCATACGAAGATCCAGCATCTCCTCGGACTGCTCGCCGCGGACGTGCGTGGCCTCACATGTATCCCGATAGAGGCCCGCCCATTTCACGGCGTATTCGTCGATCGCCTTTGTTACGCCACGAATGGCACCCTGGGCATACGGCTTCCCCGTAGCAAGGAACGATTTGCGAACCGCCGCGTGCCGCGGTCCCTCCGTCCCGCGTCCATCCGGCAGCTCCCACGCCGCCGCCAGCTTCTCCGGCCCCGCCGCGCAGAACGCGCGCTTCGAATCGGCCGCGCGTTGCATGCCGAACGCCAGCGCGACGGCTCCCGCCGCGACGCTCCCCGCGATCAACCACCGCCGCCGCGCGACCGCCGGATCGTGCCCCAAGGCCGTCAGCAGCTCGCGCATCGAGGCGTAGCGGTCCTCGGGACGGGGCTTGAGGCCGCGCAGCAGGATCTTGCGCACCCAGAGCGGGACCTTCGTGTGTGGGGGCGCCTCGTGGACGCGGCCGGCCTGCATGTTGCTCGCGAGGCTCGTGGACCCGCGCGTCTCGAAGGGGTGCTGGCCGTAGAGGCACTCGTAGAGCGACACGCAGAAGCTGAACTGGTCGGAGCGCTCGTCGGCGAAGCCGAGGTATTGCTCGGGCGGCATGTAGGCGGGCGTGCCGACGACGTTGCCTTCGTTCGTGAGGCGCGGCTCCGATTGCCGGATGCTGGGCAGCGTGGGGCCGTCGGCGTCCGGGGCGTCGGGCGGCACGTCCTCGGTGATGCGCTCCATCGTGCGCGCGAGACCGAAGTCCATGACGCGCACCTTGCCCTCGCGCGTTACCATGACGTTCTCGGGCTTGAAGTCGCGGTGGATGAGGTCGGCGGCGTGCGCGGCCTCGATGCCTTCGCCCGCCTCCATGAAGACGCGCAGCACTTCCTTCCACGAGGGGTTCCGCGTGGCGCGCCAACGCATGGCCGTCATGCCATCGACCAGCTCCATGGCGATGAAGACTTGGTCCTGGAACGTGCCGACGTCGTAGACGACCACGACGGCCGGGTGCGACAGGCGGGCGATGGCCTTGGCCTCGCGCAAGAGGCGCGTGCGCTTGGCGTCCACGTCCTCACCCTTCTTGCGGTGGGCGACGCGCAACAGCTTGAGGGCGATCTTGCGATCGAGCTCCGGATCGTACGCGGAGTAGACGACGCCCATCCCGCCTTTGCCCAGCAGGCCGAGAACGATGTAGCGCCCGATCATCCCGCCGCGAAAGAGGGCGACGCCGGTGGTCTCCGGCTGATCGTCGATGACGTTCCCCGCTCCCGCGCTCACATCAACGGCTCCCCGCCCCACCGAGGGGGCTCCCTCTTCAGGCCTGCTGCGCGGGAGATTGTCGCACAACATGCGCCCCGGCGGCAGGATCGGGGGGAGCGGCGTCGGCGGCCGCTATGCGGGCCGCCAGGACGGCCAGCTCAGCCGGGCCGATGTCGGCCGTCGGGAGGCGGGGCAGGATCATGAGCGGCCCGCCCGGGTCGCGGCGCAGCCGCTCGAGCTGCTCGTCGGCGATGCGGCGGTGCGAACGCAAGGTCCGGGCCAGGCGCAAAGTGGCCTCGAGGGCGGCCTCGCCGTCGCCCTCGGTCGACGGCGCGAGTGGCCCCAGCACGGCGTCGGTCCCGGGGCCCGAGAGCGCGTCCGACGGAACGGCGTTCACGATGACGGGACCGAGCGGGATCTGCAGCGGGCCGCGGGCGGCGGCCGCGAGCTCGGCCGTCTCGCGCACGGGCAGCTCTTCGGCGAGCGTCACGATGACGAGGGCGGCGCGCGCGGGGTCGGAGAGCAGCAGCCGGATCGCGCGCGCGTCACGGGCGAGGGGGCCCTTGGGCATGGCCGCCAGGATGGCTCCCGGGATGCGCAGCGTGAGCGTCGCGTGGCCGCTCGCCGGACCGTCGAAGATCACGAGGTCGTAGCGCGGTCGAGGGGCCGATGCGCCCGACGTCGGGGCCATCTCCGTCGTGTGCCACCAGGCCTTGCCGAGCATCGCGTAGGCGTCGAGGCCGGGGATGGCGCCCAGGAAGCCGCGTACGGCGCGGTTCTCGAAGACGGCGCGCGTGACGAGCTCCGAGCGCAAGACCATGAGGCCGTATTCGTGAAGGGCGCTCTGGGGCGTCATGTTGACGGCGTCGATGCCAGGCGCGAGCGTGACGACGTCGGTGCCCACGGGTCCGAAGCGGCCGAAGAGGCGCCCGAGGCGCTCGGCAGCCGCGGCCTGGGCGATGAGCACGCGCTTCCCGGCGTCGGCGGCGGCGCGCGCCAGCGCGGCCGCGACCGTCGTCCGGCCGACGCCGCCTTTGCCGGACAGCACGATGAGCTGGCGCTCGACGAGAGAGGTCATGTGACTTTGCGACTGGTGGTCAGGTGTCTCGGACATCGCGGGGCGCGAGGGCGACGGCCGCGAGGAGGCCAAACTCGGCGCCCGCCGCAACGGCCGCGGCCGGATCGTAGCTGAGAAGCGGCATCGAGACGCCGATGATCGGCACCCAGCCCTGACAGACGGCGATGTGCAGCGCGGCGGGCGCCACGGCGGCGGCGCCCGCGCCCAGCGCGGCCGCGCGCAGGCGCGGCTCGCGCGTGCCGCGCGCCGCCAGCAGCGCGCCGACGCCGATCGCCAGCCAGGCCGCGGCCACCGCGCCCGCGGCGCGGCGCCCCATCTCCTCGGTGACGACGGCGAAGACATAGTCGCTGCCAGGGGAGCTGAGGTGGCGGCGCGCCGTGCCGCGGCCGAGGCCGACGCCCGTGGGCGTCGCCGTCGCGTGCGCGCGCGCGAGCGCGAGGACCTCGTAGCCTTTGCCGCGGCGGTCGGTCTCGGGCGCGAGGAATCCGCTCATGCGGCCGCTCACGTACCCGAAGCGAGAGGCGAGGAGCGCCAGGACGAACGCCGTCACGACGGCGGCGGCCGCGAGCCGCGTCGCGCGCACGCCGCCGCCCGCGAGCGCGGCGAGCACGACGAGCGCCGTGATGGCGGCCGCTGAGAAGTCTGGCTGGGCGACGAAGGTCAGCACGGCGAGCACGCCCATGCCGATCGCGAGCGGACGTCGCGCCCGTGCCCCGTCCGCGGAGGCGCGCGCCGGCGCGGGCGCGCCCCAGGCCGCGACGAGCATGGCGGTGGCGGCCGTGAGGAGCGGCGCCGGGTTCCCCGAGAACGGGCCGACGTGCACCCATCGGTTGGCGCCCGCGGCGTGCACGCCCACGCCGGGCGCGAAGACGGCGAAGGCGGCCAGCGCGGCGCACGCGAAGACGATCGGCGCCGCGCGCAGCAGTCGCCGCGGGCCGAGCTCGACGCAGGCGATCGCGACGAGCGCCGCGAGGATGACGGCGAAGGCCTGGCGGGACGCGTAGTGCGTCGGCGCGCCGAAGGCGGCGGTGCTCTGATGGGCCGTCGCCGAGGCGACGACGACGATCCCGAGCACCCCCAAGGCGGCCGCGGGCCCGGCCACGAGCATGACGATGAGCGCGCGCCGTCCCATGGCTCAAAAGCGCTCGAGCAACCCCAGCCCCACGTCGAGGATGTCGCCGGTCGCTCCGGGGTCCGAGAGGGCGTGCGTGAGATCGGCGCGCACGGCGATGGCGGTCGAGCGCGTGAGGCCGAGCTCGGCGCCCGCGGCCCCGCGGGCCACCGGCCTGACGCTCGATCCGACGGCGATGCCGGCGCCAACGGCCACCCAGGGACGGACGGGCAGGCGTTCGAGGGCGACCGTCTGGAGCGCGACGAAGCTCGTCTGCGTGAGCTCCCTCGGCATGAGGCTGATGTGCGTCCCGTCGCTCGAGAACCGGTCGAAGAAGAAGTCGAGCCCCACGCCGAGCCCGAGCGCGTTCCCGAGGTCGGCATAGCGGCGCTCGAACGTCCCACCCAAGGAGAACCCTCCGCGTGGCGCTTCGCCGCCCGGGTCGTTCGCGCGGTAGGCGAAACGGCCATGCACGGCGACGGCGTGGAGCGGCCGCAGGGGGTGATCGTCCGAAGGCGGCGCCGCGGGCGCGGACGGCGGAGGCAGCTCCTCCGACGGCGCCGGCTCGGCCTGCGCGAGCCAGCTCACGAGGACGAGCGCGGCGGACGCGGCTCCTGCGACGAGCATGGCCCCGGAGCTTAACCGGGAGTCGTCTCGACCACGATGAGATCCTGTCCGGCCTCGACGGCCTCGCCCTCGGCGCAGCGGATCTCAAGGATCGTCCCCGCGCGCGGCGCGCGCAGCTCGTTCTCCATCTTCATGGCCTCGACGACGACGACCGCGTGGCCCGCCGCGATGCGCTCCCCCGCGCGCACGAGAATCTTCACGACCCGTCCCGGCATGGGTGATCGCACCGCGGCCGGTCCGGCGACAGCCGTCGCGCGTGCCCGTACGAGCTCCGCGACCGCCGCGCTACGCGCCTCCATCACCTCCGCCGCCACGACGACCGGATCCGCCCCCCCACGCCGAATCGAGACCCCAATTTTCCCCCTCTCGCCGTCGACATACGCGAGCGCCTGTCCGTTCCCTTCGCGGAGC